>JBEAWD010000056.1:0-3963 GCA_041160585.1 Pseudomonadota bacterium
GCGCCAAGGACAAGGTGTTCTGCTCGGGCGCCAACATCTTCATGCTGGGCGTGTCCAGCCACGCCTGGAAGGTGAACTTCTGCAAGTTCACCAACGAGACCCGCAACGGCATCGAGGACTCCTCGGCCCACTCGGGCCTGAAGTTCATCGCCGCGGTCAACGGCGCCTGCGCCGGCGGCGGCTACGAGCTGGCCCTGGCCTGCGACGAGATCATCTTGATTGACGACCGGTCCAGCGCGGTGAGCCTGCCCGAAGTGCCGCTGTTGGGCGTGTTGCCGGGCACGGGCGGCCTGACCCGCGTGACCGACAAGCGCAAGGTGCGGCACGACCTGGCCGATATCTTCTGCACGACCAACGAAGGTGTGCGAGGCCAAAAGGCCAAGGATTGGCGTCTGGTGGATGAGATCGCCAAGCCCGCTGTGTTCGCCGCGCGCGTTCAGGAGCGTGCACGGGAACTGGCCGCCCAGAGCGACCGCCCCGTCGGCGCCAAGGGCGTGACCCTGACGCCGCTGAACCGCAGCGTCGAAGCCGATCGGCTGGTGTATGGCAACGTCACGGTCGACATCGACCGCGCCAAGCGCGTGGCCACCTTCACGGTGAAGGCGCCCAGCGGTGCGCAGCCCACGGACGTGGCGGGCATCGAAGCCGCCGGTTCGAACTGGTACCCCTTGGTGCTGGCGCGTGAGCTGGAAGACGCCATTCTCAACATGCGCACCAACGAGTTGGACATCGGCACCTGGCTGATCAAGACACAAGGCGAATCCGCCGCCGTGTTGGCCATGGATGCGGTGTTGGCGGCCAACCAATCGCATTGGTTCGTCCGTGAGACCACCGGCCTGCTGCGCCGCACCCTGTCGCGCCTGGATGTGTCATCCCGCAGCCTCTTCGCCTTGGTGGAGGAGGGTTCATGCTTCGCCGGCACCTTCCTTGAGTTGGCCCTGGCCTGCGACCGCATCTATCACCTCGCCCTGCCCGACTCCCCCGAGAAGGCTCCGATGCTGACGGTGGGCGAGCTGAACTTCGGCATCTACCCGATGGCCACCGACGAGAGCCGCCTGCAGCGCCGCTTCTACAACGAGCAGCCGGCCATGGAGGCCGTGCGCGCCGTGGTCGGCCAGCCCCTGGATGCCGATGCCGCTTTCAAGCTGGGCCTGAACACCAGCAACCCCGACGACATCGACTGGGCCGATGAGGTTCGCATCGCCATCGAAGAGCGCGTGGCCATGAGCCCTGACGCCCTGACCGGTATGGAAGCCAATCTGCGCTTCAACGGCAAGGAGAACATGGTCACCCGCGTCTTCGGTCGCCTGACCGCTTGGCAGAACTGGATCTTCCAGCGCCCCAACGCCGTGGGCGAGAAGGGCGCCTTGAAGGTCTACGGCAAGGGCGACAAGGCGGCCTTCGATTTCAACCGGGTCTGATGGCTTTGCGGGACAGACCGATGGAGCAAAGCGACTGAGCGCTGTCCCCAACTGCCCAACTGATTAACTTTCTGGAGCAACAACATGACCACCGGCATCAACTACAGCGAGAAGATCCCCAACAACGTCAACCTCAGCGAGGACCGCACCCTGCAGCGCGCGCTCGAAGGCTGGCAGCCCAACTTCATCAACTGGTGGGACGACATGGGCCCCGAGGGCTCGACCGACATGGACGTCTACCTGCGCACGGCGGTATCGGTGGACCCGCAGGGCTGGGCCCAGTTCGGTCACGTGAAGATGCGCGACTACCGTTGGGGCATCTTCCTCAATCCTGGTGAAGCCAATCGCAAGATCCATTTTGGTGATCACCTGGGCGAGAACGCCTGGAATGACGTGCCCGGCGAGTACCGCGCCAACCTGCGTCGCATCATCGTCACGCAGGGCGACACCGAGCCCGCCTCGGTTGAGCAGCAGCGCCACCTGGGCCTGACCGCGCCCAGCATGTACGACCTGCGCAACCTCTTCCAAATCAATGTGGAGGAAGGCCGCCACCTGTGGGCCATGGTCTACCTGCTGCACAAGCACTTCGGTCGCGATGGCCGTGAAGAGGCCGAAGCCCTGCTCGAGCGTCGCTCGGGACAGGAGGACAACCCCCGTATCCTGGAGGCCTTCAACGAAGAGACACCCGACTGGCTGTCGTTCTTCATGTTCACCTATTTCACCGATCGCGACGGCAAGTTCCAACTGTGCGCGCTGGCTGAAAGCGCCTTCGATCCGCTGGCCCGTACCACCAAGTTCATGCTGACCGAGGAAGCGCATCACATGTTCGTGGGCGAGTCGGGTGTGGGTCGCGTCATCAGCCGCACCTGCCAGGCGATGAATGAGCTCAAGACCGATGACCCCAAGAAGCTGCGCGAGGCCGGCGTCATCGACCTGCCCACCATCCAGCGCTACCTGAACTTCCACTTCTCGGTGACCATTGACCTGTTTGGCGCCGACGAGTCGTCCAACGCGGCCACCTTCTACAGCACCGGCCTGAAGGGCCGCTACGAAGAAGGCAAGCGCACCGACGACCATCAGCTGCGCGGCCAGACCTACCGCGTGCTGGAGGTCAAGAACGGACAGCTGGTGGAGAAGGAAGTGCCGATGCTCAACGCGCTCAATGAAGTGCTGCGCGACGACTACATCAAGGACTCGATCGCCGGTGTGGAGCGCTGGAACAAGATCATCGAGAAGGCTGGCATTCCCTTCCGACTGAAGGCGCCGCACAAGGCGTTCCACCGCAACATCGGCGCGCTGTCTCAGGTCAAGGTATCCCCCGATGGTCGTGTGGTGAGCGAGGCCGAGTGGGCGATGAATGTGGACAGCTGGCTGCCCTCGGCCACGGACCGTGCCTTTGTGGCCAGCCTGATGGGCCGCTGCGTCGAGCCCGGCAAGTTCGCCAACTGGATTGCGCCGCCCGTCATGGGCATCAACCGCCAGCCGGTGGACTTCGAATACGTGCGCTTCAACTGAAGCCTGCGGGCCCCTGTTTCGCAAGCGCCTCTGGCAGCCCAACAAAGCGAATCTGAATTCCCTGACCCGCCATGGGTTCGTTGGGCACAACAAGACAGGAGACCGCCATGGACATGGCCGATACCGCCGTCATCAAGCAGCACCTGATCGATCCGGAAATCTGCATCCGTTGCAACACTTGCGAGGCCACATGCCCGGTGGGTGCCATCACCCATGACGCCCGCAACTATGTGGTGGATGCCGACAAGTGCAACCTGTGCATGGCCTGTGTGCCACCGTGCCCCACGGGTTCGATCGACAACTGGCGCAACATGCCGCGCGTCAAGGCCTATTCGGTTGACGAGCAGTTGACATGGGACGAACTGCCCGGTGAACTGAGCGAAGTCGAGTTGCAGGCTGCGGGCGCCAGTGCGCAAGCCGTGGCCGTTGCCATCGAAGCCAAGACGGCAGAACCCAAGGTCGACCCTGCACAGCAAGGTGGCTTCAACAGCGCTCAGTACGGTGCCACGGTTGCCCCATGGTCGGCGGCACACCCCTACACCAATCTCTATGGCCCGTCTGCCAAGAGTTCGGCTGCTGAGAAGACCGTCACGGCCACCGTCACCGGCAATGTGCGGGTAACCGAGGTCGGCCGGGACTACGACACGCACCACATCGTGCTTGACTTCGGTGCCATGCCGTTTCCAGTACTCGAAGGTCAGTCCATCGGCATCATCCCGCCGGGCCTCGATGAGCGTGGCAAACCGCACCACGCGCGTCAGTACTCAATCGCCTCACCGCGCAACGGTGAGCGGCCCGGCTACAACAACCTGTCGCTGACCATCAAGCGCGTGCTGGAGGACCACCAGGGCAATCCGGTGCGCGGCGTGGGCAGCAACTACATGTGCGACCTTCAGGTGGGCGATCAGGTTCAGGTGATCGGACCGTTCGGCTCGAGCTTCCTGATGCCCAATCATCCCAAGAGCCACATCGTGATGATCTGTACCGGCACGGGAAGCGCACCGATGCGGGCGATGACGGAGTGGCG
>JBEAWD010000078.1:0-3161 GCA_041160585.1 Pseudomonadota bacterium
CCGGCTGCAATCGAAAAGCTCACGCCGTCCACCGCATGCACGAACTGCTTGGGCTTGCGCTCCACCAACCGGTTGAGCCAGGGGGCCGAGACATCAAAGACCTTGGCCAGGTCCTTGACCTGCACCAGGGGGTGCGTGTGGGCAGTGGTATTCATCTCATGCCTTCCAGCTTGTCTGTTCAAGCCGTGGCGTGCACCCAGCACGCTGCGCGTGTGGGACCCGCCGGCATCAGCTCGGGCCGCTCCTGGCGGCACCGTTCGGTGGCACGGCTGCAACGCGGGTTGAAGGCACATCCAGGCGGAATCGCGTTCAAACGGGGCATCGAGCCGTCGATCTGCGTCAGACGCTCACTGTCGCCCTCCATCGAGGGAATCGAGCCCATCAAGCCCAGCGTGTAGGGATGCGCGGGGCAGTGGATCACATCATGCACGGGGCCGATCTCCACCACGCGCCCCGCGTACATCACGGCCACGCGGTCGCAGGTCTCGGCAATCACACCCATGTCGTGCGTGACCAGCATCACCGAGGCTCCATGCACCTTGCACAGCTTGCGCAGCAGGCTGATGATCTGCGCCTGGATCGACACATCCAGCGCGGTGGTCGGCTCGTCGGCCACGATCAGCCGCGGCTCGGCCGCCAAGGCCAGCGCAATCACCACCCGCTGGCGCATGCCGCCGGAAAACTGGTGCGGGTAATGGTCGATCCGCGCCTCGGGTGCTGGAATGCCGGTTTCTGCCAAGAGGCGAATCGCCTTTTCGCGGGCCTGCGCTTCGCTCACGCTCAGGTGCGTGCGGATGGTTTCGATGATCTGCTGGCCCACCGTGTACAGCGGGTTCAGTGAGGTGAGTGGGTCTTGGAAGATGGCACCGATCGAGCGACCGCGCACCTTGCGCATCTCCTCGTCGGACAGGTTATCGATACGCCGGCCTTCCAGCACGATCTCACCACCGGCCACCCGACCCGGCGGCTCCAGCAAGCCGATGATGGATGCGCCGGTCAGCGACTTGCCGGCGCCCGATTCACCCACCACGCCCAAGATCTCACCCGGTGCAATCGAGAAGCTGACATGGTCCAGCGCACGCAGCACGCCACGGCGCGTGGGGAATTCCACCACCAGGTCGCGCACCTCCAGCAAGGGGCGATCGTTGGTTTCAGCGTTCAGGTGGGAGGGCATGGACGATGGAAGCGGCGTTGTCGGCAAGGTCGGTTGCAGCTCAGCGAAGGCGCGGGTTCAAGGCGTCGCGCAGCCAGTCGCCCAACAGGTTCACGCTCAAGGCGATCAACACCAACACCACGCCGGGGAAGATGGTGATCCACCATTCGCCCGAGAACAGGAAATCATTGCCGATGCGGATGAGCGTCCCCAGGGACGGCGAGGTCGGCGGCACGCCCACCCCCAGGAAGCTCAGGGTAGCCTCGGTCAGGATCGCCGTGGCCACTTGGATGGTGGCCAGCACCAGCACCGGCCCCATCACATTGGGCATCACATGGCGGAACATGATGCGCCAGGGCGCCACGCCCACCACACGGGCGGCCTGCACATATTCCTTGTTGCGCTCCACCAGGGTCGAACCCCGCACGGTGCGCGCGTACTGCACCCAACCCGACATGGAAATGGCCAGGATCAGCACCGCAAAGGCCAAGGTGTCGTGGGCATTCGGAAACAGCGCCCGACCCACGCCATCGATGAGCAGGGCCACCAGGATCGAGGGAAAGCTCAGCATCACGTCGCAGGTGCGCATGATCAAGGCATCCACACGCCCACCCACGAAGCCCGACAAAAGGCCCAGGCTGACACCAATCACCACCGACAGCAGCACCGAGGCCAAGCCCACCAGCAGCGAGATGCGCGCGCCGTACATCAGTGCCGACAGGATGTCGCGGCCCTGGTCATCGGTGCCCAACAGATACTTCGACACACCGTCGTCGGCCCAGGCCGGCGGCAGGCGCGCGTCGCTCAGGTCCAGCGCGGCCAAATCAAACGGGTCATAAGGCGCCACCCAGGGCGCGAAAAAGGCGCAGAAGGCGCATAGCAGCGCCACCAGCGCGGCCAACACCGCCACCGGCGATGTGCGGAAGCTGAACCACACATCGCTGTCGAAGAACCGTTGCCAGCGACTGCCCATGTCAGTGCCCTCCCCCGCTGGAGTTCACACGCAAGCGCGGGTCCACGGCAAAGTACAGCAGGTCGACCGCCAGGTTGATCGTCACGAAGATCAGCGAAATCAGGCACAGGTAGGCGGCCATGACGGGGACATCCGCGAACTGCACCGCCTGGATGAAGAGCAGGCCCATGCCTGGCCACTGGAACACGGTCTCGGTGATGATGGCAAAGGCAATCAGCGAGCCCAATTGCAGACCGGTGATGGTGATGACGGGCACCAGGGTGTTCTTCAATGCGTGGCCGAAATACACCGCACGCTGGGCCAGGCCACGTGCACGCGCGAACTTGATGTAGTCGGTACGCAGCACTTCCAACATTTCAGCACGCACCAGCCGCATGATCAGCGTCAGCTGAAAGATGCTCAGCGTCACCGCCGGCAGGATCAGGTGTTTCCAGCCGTCCACCGTCAACAGGCCGGTTGTCCAGCCCCATAGATTCACCACCTCGCCTCGCCCGAAGCTGGGCAGCCACTTCAACATCACCGCGAACACGAGGATGAGCAGGATGCCGATCAGGAAGGTGGGCAGCGACACCCCCAAAAGGGAAAAGCCCATGACCAGTTGGGCACCCCAACTGTTGCGCTTGAGCGCCGCGTACACACCCATCGGAATGCCCACCGCCAAGGCGATGAAGGCGGCCAACAAGGAAAGCTCCAGCGTGGCGGGAAAGCGCTCGGCGATCAGCTCGGACACCTTTCGCCCCTGACGCAGGCTCAGCCCGAAATCCCCCTGCACCGCGTTGCCCACGAAGGCCGCGAACTGCACCGGGAAGGGCTGGTCCAGGCCCAGGTCGGCGCGCAGGCGTTCCTTCTGTTCCTGGGTGGCGTCCTGCCCGAGCATGTTCAGCACCGGGTCACCGACATACTGGAACAGCATGAAGGCGATGAAGCCCACGGTGAGCAGCACCAACGAGGCTTGGAACAGGCGGCGAAGGATAAAGACAAGCATGAAAGAAAAAACCCCGCCGCATCGCTGCGGCGGGGCCGGATGTTAGCGTG
>JBEAWD010000080.1:0-6356 GCA_041160585.1 Pseudomonadota bacterium
ATTTAAAGGAGGAGACGACCGCCGAAGGCGGACGGCGGGGGAAATGAGCGGCACGGCATGCCGCCCCCGGCTGATCGGCAACGCCAACGGCGGCACGGCATGCCGCCCCCGGCTGATCGGCAGTCAAAGCAGACATGCTAGCCGCCCGCGTCAGACCGCCCCCTGCGCCTTACGAATCTGCTCCAACACATCCTTGGCCGAAGCCGGAATCGGCGTTCCCGGGCCGTAGATGCCCTTCACGCCGGAATCGAACAAGAACTCATAGTCCTGCTGCGGGATCACCCCCCCCACAAAGACGATGATGTCATCCGCACCCTGCTTCTTCAGCTCCGCGATGATCGCCGGCACCAAGGTCTTGTGACCCGCGGCCAAGGTCGAAACCCCCACCGCATGCACATCGTTCTCGATGGCTTGCCGCGCGCACTCCTCCGGCGTCTGGAACAAGGGCCCCATGTCCACGTCGTAGCCCAAGTCGGCAAAGGCCGTTGCCACCACCTTGGCCCCGCGGTCATGCCCGTCCTGACCCAGCTTGGCAATCATCACCCGCGGGCGGCGCCCATGCGCATCGGCGAATTCCGCAATCTCACCCTTGAGCTTGTCCCAGCCCTCGGCCGAGTCATAGGCGGCTGCATACACACCGGTCACCTTTTGAATGTCGGCGCGGTGGCGGCCGAAGACCGCCTCCAGCGCGTCACTGACTTCACCCACGGTAGCGCGCAGGCGAATGGCTTGTATCGACAGGTCGAGTAGGTTCCCCTGGCCCGATCCAGCGGCTGCGGTCAAGGCCTCGAGAGCTGCCTGGACCTTGGGCCTGTCGCGTGTGGACTTGATCTGCGCCAGGCGTGCAATCTGCCCCTCGCGCACCTTGACGTTGTCCACTTCAAGGATGTCCACCTTGTCCTGCTGCGCCAACTTGTACTTGTTGACGCCCACGATCACGTCCTTGCCCGAATCGATGCGCGCCTGTTTCTCCGCCGCGCTGGCTTCGATCTTCAACTTGGCCCAGCCACTGTCCACGGCGCGGGTCATCCCGCCCATGGCGTCCACTTCCTCGATGATCTTCCACGCCGCATCGGCCATGTCCTGCGTGAGCTTTTCCATCATGTAAGAACCGGCCCAGGGGTCGATCACATTGGTGATGTGAGTCTCCTCCTGGATGATGAGCTGGGTGTTTCTGGCAATCCTCGCACTGAACTCCGTGGGCAGCGCGATGGCTTCGTCAAATGAGTTCGTATGCAGAGACTGGGTGCCACCGAACACCGCGGCCATGGCCTCGATCGTCGTGCGCACCACGTTGTTGTAGGGATCCTGCTCGGTCAGTGACCAGCCCGATGTCTGGCAGTGCGTGCGCAGCATCAGACTCTTGGGATTCTGCGCACCAAAGCCCTTCATGATGCGCGTCCACAAGAGGCGAGCGGCCCGCATCTTGGCGATCTCGAGATAGAAGTTCATCCCGATCGCCCAAAAGAAGCTCAGGCGGCCTGCGAACTCATCCACATCCAAGCCCTTGGCCATAGCCGTCTTCACATACTCCTTGCCATCGGCCAAGGTGAAGGCCAGCTCCAGCGCCTGGTTCGCACCGGCTTCCTGCATGTGGTAGCCACTGATCGAAATCGAGTTGAACTTCGGCATGTTCTTGGCCGTGTACTCGATGATGTCGCCGATGATCCTCATGCTCGGCTGCGGCGGGTAGATATAGGTGTTGCGGACCATGAACTCCTTGAGGATGTCGTTCTGGATGGTGCCGCTCAATTTCTCCTGTGAAACGCCCTGCTCCTCGGCCGCCACCACATAGCCAGCCAACACCGGCAACACGGCGCCGTTCATGGTCATGGATACGGACACCTTATCCAGGGGAATCCCGTCGAACAGGATCTTCATGTCCTCCACCGAATCGATGGCCACGCCCGCCTTGCCCACATCGCCCACCACGCGCGGGTGATCGCTGTCATAGCCTCGGTGCGTAGCCAGATCAAAAGCCACACTGACGCCCTGCCCGCCTGCTGCCAATGCCTTGCGATAGAAGCGGTTGCTGTCTTCGGCCGTGGAAAACCCGGCGTATTGGCGAATCGTCCAAGGGCGCACCGCATACATCGTGGCCTGCGGCCCACGGATGAAGGGTTCGAAACCGGGCAAGGTGTTGGCGTATGGCAGTGTCTGCACATCAGCGGCCGTGTACAGCGGCTTGACGGTGATGCCTTCGGGGGTTACCCAATTGAGCTTGTCGACTTCACCACCCGGCGCGGACTTGGCGGCGGCTTGCGCCCACTGGTCCAGGGAAACGGGCTTGAACGCGTCTGCAGACATGAAAACTCCTCGTCGGCTGCGCATGGTGCCCCGGTAAGCCTGCAGACGCAAGCTGACCGATTGCACACGTTGCGCAGTCTTGTGATGCATAATTATAAATGCAAAACACCCCACTCCCATGTTTCCCGCCCAGGCCCTAGCCCCCCGAGCTCTCTATGAAGAGGTCGCCGAACGCCTGCGCCAGCAGATCTTCAGCCGCGAACTCGAGCCGGGCAGCTGGATCGACGAACTCAAGCTCGCCGCCACCTGGGGCATCAGCCGCACGCCACTGCGCGAGGCATTGAAGGTACTGGCCACCGAAGGCCTGGTCACGATGAAGGTGCGCCGCGGGGCCTATGTCACTGAACCGTCGATCGACGATGTCCAACACGTCTATCACCTGCTGGCCCTGTTGGAGAGCGACGCGGCCGGGGTAGTGGCCGCCCGTGCCGCACCGGGCGACCTCGCCGAGCTGCAGGCCCTGCATGATCAACTGGAACGCCAGGTCCGCCAGCGCGAAGCCTTCTTCGCCACGAATGAGGCCTTCCACTACAAATTGCTTGAACTGGCCGGCAACCGATGGCGCACCCAGATCGTGGGCGATCTGCGCAAGGTGATGAAGCTCAACCGCCACCATTCCCTTTTCAAGAAAGGACGCCTGTCGGCATCACTGGCTGAGCATCGAGGCCTGATGGATGCCATCAAGGCCGGTGATCCCCAGGCGGCGACGCAGGCCATGCGGCAGCACTTCGAGAACAGCCTTAAGGCCACCTCGGGCGAAGCCATCCCCTGAGCGCCCAAGCCTCAGCACCCACTAGGCAAGCCAGTAGCGCCCCTCACCCAGATGCAGATGGCCGAACGCGAGCAAATCTCCCGTAGCGCCGGGTCTGCCCGCTTGGGCGCAACCGTTCTGTGGGCATCGCTTCTTCCCGCTGCGGCACTTTGCGCACCAGCAACACCAGCCGAATCGGCAGCGTCTCGCACAGAGGCAAGCGTGCGCGTGCAAGACACCCTGGCCCAGCGCCTGCAAGCCTGCACGCCCTGTCACGGCAAGGATGGTGTGGCTACCCCCCATGGTTACTTCCCGCGCATCGCCGGTAAGCCCCAGGGGTACTTGTTCGAACAGCTTCTGAACTTCAAAGAGGGGCGCCGTGGCCACGCGGCCATGCGCCACCTGGTTCAACCCCTTTCGGAGGACTACCTGCAGGAGATGGCAGCCCACTTCGCCGCCCTCGAACTGCCCTATGCCAGGCCCGAACGGCTCGAATCCCCACCCGAGGTTATCCAGCGCGGTCGACAACTGGCCCTGGACGGCGACCCGACAAGGCAGATACCGGCATGCGCCGCCTGCCACGGCCCCCGCCTAACCGGTGCGCTGCCGGCCACCCCCGGCCTGCTCGGCTTGTCCAAGGATTACCTCAGTGCGCAGCTGGGCGCCTGGCGCAACGGCCTGCGCAAGGCGCGTGAACCCGATTGCATGAAGCACATCAGCCAGCAACTTAAGGACGCGGACATCCATGCCGTCACGGCCTACCTGGCCAGCCAGCCACTGCCACACCAGCCCCGGGCGGCCGCTGGCGTTCAAACCCCAGTGCAGCCGCGCTGCGCTGCGCCTAGGCCGTGATGAGCCGCACCCAGAGAGTCCCGTACCACCCAAGCCGTGGGGCCGTTCTGATCTTCCTGGCAACCCTGTTCACGGCTGGCCTCCTGGCGCTCATCTGGTGGCTGAATGTCTACGGCGATCGACAGGGCATGACTGCCTCTGCGGTCAACGTTCCATCGCCAAGCATTTCCCCTGCGGGTCTCATTGAACGCGGTCGCACCCTCGCCCACATTGGCCACTGCAGCGGCTGCCACACCGCGCCGGGTGGCCCACCGTATGCCGGTGGACAGGCCCTGCTCACGCCCTTCGGTACCGTATACGGCGGCAACCTCACGCCCGACAAGCAGACGGGGCTGGGTCGCTGGACTCAGGACGATTTCTGGCGCGCATTGCACAACGGCCGCTCCAAGAACGGTCGGCTGCTGAATCCCGCTTTCCCCTACGAAAACTTCAGCCACATCACGCGCGAAGACAGCGATGCGCTGTTCGCATTTCTGCAAAGCCTCGCGCCGATTCACCAGGAATCACCGCCATCAGGCCTGCGCTTTCCCGCGAACACACAGTGGGCCTTGGCGGTATGGCGCGCGCTCTACTTCAAGCCCGTGGATCCGGCCGAGCAGCCCTTGCCCACCGGCGAGTACCTCACGCGTGGTCTGGCGCACTGTTCTGCCTGCCACGCCACACGCAATGCGCTGGGCGCGCAACACGCCACCCATGACTTCTCGGGCCAGATCATGCCCAATGGACGCGCCTACGCGCCGCCTCTGCCCGCCGCGGGTCGCGCCGGTATGGGCCCGTGGACCGTCGATGACCTGGTGGCCTACCTGAAGACCGGTCACTCACGCCAAGGAGCAGCGCTGGGCTCAATGGCCGAGGTGGTAGCCGGAAGCACGCAGTGGGTTCCCGAGGATCAGCTGAAGTCGATTGCCGGCTACATCCTGTCCCGCCCTAGCCAAGAATCCCAGCGGATAGGGATCATCGGCGCTTCGCCGGGCGCGGCAACCATGGCGCCCAACACAGTGCCGAGCACGGCGTCGATCAAACGCCCCGCGCCGACCCCGGTCCTCAAGCTCGGTGAACAGGTCTACACCGATCACTGCGCCACCTGCCACGGCGCACAGGGCGAAGGCATCCTAGGCCTGTATCCCCCGATGGCCGGCAACCCGCGCGTGGCCCGAAGCCCCGCCACCAACCTCATCCGCATCATCTTGGAAGGCGGCTTCGGCCCCGCCACCGAGGGTCACCCGAGGCCCTTCGGTATGCCGCCCTTTGCGCATGTGCTCCAGTCCGAAGAGGTCGCCGCGGTGGCCACCTACATGCGCCACACATGGAACGCCACCCCGGCCGAGGTCACCCCGCTGGAGGTGCTCAAGCACCGGTGAATCGATGGGTGACCGGCGACCGCTCCAGGCCCGCCGGCCACCCGCCATCAACTGCGCTGGGCCAGTGGCACCACGTTGCGGGGCTTGGAGCCCACGAACAACTGGCGCGGACGGCCGATCTTGTACTCGGGGTCGCCGATCATCTCGTCCAACTGCGCAATCCAGCCCACCGTGCGGGCCAGGGCGAAGATGGCGGTGAACAGTGGCACGGGAATGCCGATGGCGCGCTGCACGATGCCCGAGTAGAAGTCGACGTTCGGATACAGCTTGCGGGCCACGAAGTACTCGTCTTCGAGCGCGATCTTCTCCAGCGCCATGGCCAGCTTGAACAGTGGGTCATTCTCCAGGCCCAGAGCGCCCAGCACCTCGTGGCAGGTCTCGCGCATCAGTTTGGCGCGCGGGTCGTAGTTCTTGTACACGCGGTGGCCGAAACCCATCAGCTTGACGCTGGAGTTCTTGTCCTTGACCTGCTTGATGAACTCGCCAATCTTCTCCACGCCACCCTGGCGCTGGATATCGCCCAGCATGTTCAGGCAGGCCTCATTGGCGCCACCATGCGCCGGGCCCCACAGGCAGGCCACGCCCGCCGCAATCGCCGCAAACGGATTGGTGCCCGAAGAGCCGCACAGCCGCACCGTGGAGGTCGAGGCGTTCTGCTCATGGTCGGCGTGCAGGATGAAGATGCGGTCCATTGCGCGCACCAGCACGTCGTTGGGCTCGTAATCCTCGCAAGGCGTGGCGAACATCATCCGCATGAAGTTCGCGGTGTAGCTCAGCGAGTTCTTCGGATAGATGTAGGGCTGACCGATGCCGTACTTGTACGACATGGCCACCAGCGTGGGCATCTTGGCGATCAGGCGGATAGCCGCAATGGCGCGGTGCTCAGGGTTATGCACATCGGTGCTGTCGTGATAAAAGGCTGACAGGGCCCCCACCAGGCCGGTCATCACCGCCATCGGGTGCGCATCGCGGCGGAAACCCCGCAGGAAGAACTGCATCTGCTCGTTGACCATCGTGTGCATGGTCACGAGCTTGTCGAAATCCTTCTTCTGCGTCGGATTGGGCAGCTCACCCTTGAGCAGCAG
>JBEAWD010000102.1:0-17811 GCA_041160585.1 Pseudomonadota bacterium
CTTGGGCGATCAGCACGAAATCGGGCCCCGGTGACACCTGGTAGCACTGCTGAACCTCGGCTTGGGCGCAGGCCATGCGTGCAAAGGCCTGCAGGGCTTCATCGCCCTGGCGTTCAAGCGAAACCTCTACCACCGCCACCAGCCCGGGGCCCAGGGCCTCGGGGTGGATGACGGCCACGGTGCGCTCGATAGCGCCGGTGGCCTTCAGCCGCTTGACGCGGCGCAGCGTGGTGGCCGGTGACAGGCCGGCGAGCTGTGCCAACTCCAGGTTTGACCTGTCTGCCTCGTCTTGAACCAGGGCCAGCAGGCGGCGGTCGGGCTCGTCGAGATGGAACATTTGGTTTAAATATGCATCGAAAATGGAATTTTATGTAATTCCATGCCAAATCTGAATAGATATTTCAAAAAACAAGATTAAATGAACACTCATGTCGATGCGGGATCCCTAATATCGTGGCC
The DNA here is from genome assembly GCA_041160585.1 of Pseudomonadota bacterium. GTDB lineage: Bacteria > Pseudomonadota > Gammaproteobacteria > Burkholderiales > Burkholderiaceae_C > RFTU01. The sequence continues at coordinate 460 of JBEAWD010000102.1, forward strand.
TTCACAGAACCAGTAGGAGCCTGCGCATGTGCGGCATCGTCGGGGCGGTTTCTCAACGCAACATCGGTCCCTTCCTGATCGAGGGACTCAAGCGCCTGGAGTACCGCGGCTATGACTCCTGCGGCGTGGCGGTGCACCAAGATGGCGGCTTGAAGCGCACCCGCAGCACCTCCCGTGTGGCGGAACTTCAACAACAGGCCACAGCCGACGGCGTGGCCTCGGGCACCGGCATCGCGCACACCCGGTGGGCCACCCACGGCGCGCCGGCGGTGCACAACGCGCACCCGCACTTTTCGCCGGGCCCTCATGCGGCCGAGGGCGCAGTCGGTCGGATCGCCTTGGTACACAACGGCATCATCGAGAACCACGAGGAGCTGCGGGAGGAACTGCAGGCCCGCGGCTACGCCTTCGCCAGCCAAACCGACACCGAGGTGATTGCGCATCTCGTGGACCACTTGTACGAGGGCGACCTGCTGGGCGCGGTGCAGCAAGCCACCCTGCGCTTGCGCGGAGCCTATGCCATTGCAGTGTTCAGCAAGGACGAACCGCACCGCGTGGTGGGTGCGCGCGGAGGTTCCCCCCTCGTGTTGGGTGTGGGCGAAGCGACACACGGCGAGTTCTTCCTGGCATCCGATGCCATGGCACTGGCCGGTGTCACCGATCAGATCGTTTACTTGGAAGAAGGCGACGTGGTGGACCTGCAGCTCGGACGCTTTCGGGTGAGCAGCGCGGGTCAGCCGGCCTCCGACGGGTCGGGACATTCGGGACATTCTGGACATTTGGGCAGGGGCCGCTTCATGCCGGTGGAGCGCACCGTGCGCACGGTGCAGGCGCACAGTGGTGCAGCCGAACTGGGCCCCTACCGGCACTACATGCAGAAGGAAATCTTTGAGCAGCCCACCGCCATTGCGAACACGCTGGTTGCGGTGGACAGCATTCGGCCCGAGCTGTTCGGCGATGGCGCGTACCGCGTCTTCAAGGAAGTGGATTCGGTGCTGATCCTGGCCTGCGGCACCAGCTACTACGCCGGCAGCGTGGCCAAGTACTGGCTCGAGTCGGTGGCGCGCATTCCTTGCCAGGTGGAGATTGCCAGCGAGTACCGCTACCGCGACAGCGTACCGAACCCGCGAACGCTGGTCGTGACGATCACGCAAAGCGGCGAAACGGCCGACACGCTGGCCGCCCTGAAGCATGCACGTGCACAGGGCATGCTGCACACCCTGACGGTGTGCAACGTGGCCACCAGCGCCATGGTGCGCGAGTGCTCGATGGCCTTCATCACCCGCGCGGGTGCGGAGATTGGCGTGGCATCCACGAAGGCCTTCACAACCCAACTCGTGGGTCTGTTCCTGCTGACGCTGGCTCTGGCGCAGGTGCGGGGCCTGTTGAGCGAGGCGCAGGAGGCGCAACACCTGAAGGACCTGCGGCACCTGCCCGTGGCGGTACAGGCGGTGTTGGCCCTGGAGCCACAGATCATGGCCTGGTCGCAGGCGTTCACGCCCAAGCAGCATGCGCTCTTCCTGGGCCGTGGCAGCCACTACCCGGTGGCGCTGGAGGGCGCGCTCAAGCTCAAGGAAATCAGCTACATCCACGCTGAGGCCTACCCCGCTGGGGAACTCAAGCACGGGCCGCTGGCCTTGGTGGATTCGGCGATGCCGGTGGTGACCGTGGCGCCCAATGACCAACTGCTGGAAAAGCTCAAGAGCAATCTGCAGGAGGTCCGCGCGCGGGGCGGCGAGTTGTATGTATTCGCCGATGCGGACACGCAGATCGCGTCATCCGAGGGGGTCCATGTGATTCGCATGCCCGAGCACTATGGCGTGCTGTCGCCCATCCTGCACACGGTGCCGCTGCAGTTGCTGGCGTATCACACGGCCTGTGCGCGGGGGACAGATGTGGACAAGCCGAGGAATTTGGCGAAGTCCGTCACCGTAGAGTAGTCTGCTCACCCTCATGACTGACGTACACCACTGGATTGACCGCCCCGCACGGCGAACGCTGCTGGGGCTGGGTGCCTTGATGGCGCTGGGGTCGCTCGCCGGATGTGCGGTGAGTGTCAACACGAATCCTCAAGCAGCCAGCACCGGCAGCGCGGGCCTGGATGACCACCGCCGCACGGCGCACGAGGGCGTCGTCCAGCGCCTGAACGGGGTGGACTTCGTCGAAGCCGATTGGCTTGACGAAGCCAGAAGCCGCCCGGTGCCGGTACGTCTGTACCTGCCCGAATCGCGCGCGGCCCGGGTTCCCTTGCTGGTGTTCTCGCACGGATTGGGTGGATCGCGGCGGGGCTACAGTTACATCGGAACCCACCTCGCGCGCCATGGCTGGGCCAGCCTGCATGTGCAGCATGTGGGCAGCGATCGTCGGCTGTGGACGGGTAGCGCCTGGTCATTGCCGTCCCGCTTGCAGGGGGCGGCACAGGAGGCCGAGGCCATTGACCGAGTGTCGGACTTGCGATTCGCATTGGACCGGTTGTTGGCGGTGCCCCAGTCGACCGATTGGGCGGTGGGGGTGGACCCTTCACGCATCGTGGCGGCGGGTCATTCCTATGGGGCCAACACCGCGTTGCTGATGGCCGGCGCGCAGGTTGAACGCGGCGATCGCCTATTGGACTTGCGCGATCCTCGGGTGGCTGCGGCGATCCTGCTGTCGGCACCGCCCTTTCACGGCGAAAAGGACATGGCACCGATCCTGCAGCCGATCACCGTGCCTACCCTGCACATCACCGCCACCGATGACGACATCCGTGTTCCCGGTTACGCCTCTTCCGTGCGGGACCGCGTGGCCGTGTTTGAGGCCACCGGCAGCCAGGCCAAGGTGCTGGCGGTGTTTCGCGGGGGTTCCCACAGCATGTTCACCGACCGGCGGCTGACCGGCGGCGCGGAACTCAATCCCAAGGTCAAGCAGGCGACGCAGGACCTGGTGCTGGCCTTCATGGAAAGAGTGTTTGCCCAGACTGGGGTCGCGTTGGCCGAGTGGCCCGAGCGATACCGCGAGATCACCGGCACCTTCATCGATCGGGTTCCATCGTCGAGTTGAGGCCGCCCCTCGTCACCCGGGGTGCATCCCGATCGCCGAGGGCTCAGCCCCTGCAGCCGTGTCGCACCAGCCAGCTCTCGAATTCGGCGTACCACTGCAGGGCGTTGTGCGGCTTCAACACCCAGTGGCCTTCATCGGGAAACCAAAGCAAGCGTGCATCCACGCCGCGTGCCTTGAGCGTGTTGTAGTAGGCCAGGCCGTTGTGGTCGGGCACGCGGAAGTCCTGTGCGCCGTGGATGACGAAGGTGGGCGTGTCCATGCGCGCGGCATGTTCCACCGGGCTTTGCGCGGCCAGGCGTTCCGGCTGGTCCCAATAGGTGGCGGCCAAGTCTTTGTGGCGCTGGGTGTAGGAGTCGGCGCTCCAGGTGGCGCGGCGGTCCAGCACGCCGGCATGGCAGATGTAAGCGCGGATCGGCCCCTTGGGCCAGGGGCGCCAATGGCCGTTCATCCAGGCCACCAGGAAGCCGCCGTAGCTGGCGCCTGCGGCATACACGCGTGACTTGTCCACCCAGGGCTGGCGCTGGATCCAGCCATCGGCGGCCTTGAGGTCCTGCAGTTCGAGTTCACCCTGACGGCCCAGGATGCTGGTGCGGAAGGCCTCGCCAAAGCCGCTTGAGCCATGGAAGTTGGCCTGGACCACCACGAAGCCCATGGCTGCGAACACATGTGCGTTCCAGCGGTAGCTGAAGGTGTCGCCGCTGGCGCTGTAAGGCCCTCCATGGATGACCTGCAGCGCGGCGTGCTTCTTGGCCTTGGCGGGATTGAACCCCGCCGGGTAGGTGATCCACAGCTGCAGCGCATCACCCATCGCCCCTTTGACGGTCTGCTCCTCTGTTGCGCCCAGCTTCAGGCGCTTGAGGATGTCGTCGTTGAAGCGGTCCAGGCGCCGCTCCTGCGCGCCGCGCCGGGCGTACACGCGCGCCGGATGGGCCGCGCAGTCGCGCAAGGTGAGCACGGTGGCGGTGTCACCACTGCCCTGGACGGCCAGTGCCTGAACCCAACCGCCCTGAACTTCTTTTGAGAACGCACCCGACCGAAGGTCATGGCGCCAGGCGTGACAGCGGCCGCGCTCCTCGGCAGCGAACCACAAGGCGTGGCCATCGGCCTCCCACTGCAGATGGGGCTGGGGGTCCAGGTGCCAGGGTCGGGCATCGGAGGCGCGAAAGCGTCGGACCTGCGGCCACACGGCCAAGCGCCCAATGGACGCGTGGGCGAACGGCACATCGCGCCGCTGCACGGGGGTGGCGATGGCCGCTATCTGCGTCCCGCAGGGGCTGTAGCGCGGGGCGCTGAAATCCCAGTCGGTGCGTTCGGTCAAGCGTTCAAAGCGCCGCCCACGCAGGGTGAGCTTGACGAGTTCCCAGCGCTGGCCGCCAGCCTTCACGGGTGCGGGGTCGTGGGTGAAAGCCAGTTCACGGCCATCGGGGCTGATGTCGAAGTTCGCAAGCCCCGGTTCGTCGCGTGGCAGTTCGTAGGGCGTGCCTTCGAAGAGGTCGATCACCTTCCCGGTGCGGATGTCCAGCAGGTGCAGGTGCGCCACGCGGTCTTGCGGCAGGTTGGCATTCCAGTAGCGGTATTGCGCTTCCTGCGTGACCAGTCCCGTGGCCTGTTGCTGGCGTGTTTCCCTGTGGCGGCGGCTCTGGGCCTTCGCACCCCGAAGGTTGGGCCATACCCATGAAATGAACACGATGCGCTGGCCATCGGGCATCCAGCGGAAGGCCCCAACGCCGGGTTCGTAGTCGCTGATGCGCCGCGCCTCGCCGCCGGCAAGCGGCAGCAGGTAGAGCTGTGGGCGGGTGTCGCTTTGACCTTCTTGCTCGCGCTCCGACGTGAAGGCCAGCTGCAGGCCGTCGGGCGAAAAGGCGGGTGCGCCATCTTTGAGTCCGCCGGTGGTGAGCAGGCGTGGCGTGCCCTGGTCCAGGGGCAGCAGCCAGAGGTTGGAGCGAAGGCGGTTGGCCTTGAGGTCGATCTGGCTGACGCTGGCCACGGCCTGATCACCGCGAGGCGACAGCGCCAGGGCACCGAGCCGGTCGAGCTTCAGCAGTGACTGTGGGGTGAGGCGGAGGGTCGGGTTCTTCATGAGTGGCGCTCATTGGGCGTGCGGCGGAGCACGGATGACGCATTTGTAACCCGATTCCCAGTAGGGGAGAAACGCTGCCCTAACTCCACGACGGCTGAGGATTCCGCGACAAAATACCACCTGTCCCCACCCTGTGGCCGGCTACCCGCCGCCTCAGCGGGTTCAACGGATCGGCCTGTTACCCAGGGCCGCGCCGCCGGCATCACCTTGACTCCAGGAGTACCCATGACCGACCCGAGCGACAACCCGATGGGCCTGATGGGCTTTGAGTTCGTCGAATTCGCCTCGCCGAAGCCCGGTGTGCTGGAGCCGCTGTTCGAGCGCATGGGTTTTTCCTTGGTGGCGCGCCATCGAAGCAAGGATGTGGTGCTGTATCGCCAAGGGGACATCAACTTCATCGTCAACCGTGAGCCGCGCAGCCTGGCGGGTTACTTTGCCGCCGAGCACGGGCCCAGCGCCTGCGCACTGGCTTTCCGGGTGAAGGATTCGCACAAGGCTTATGCGCGGGCCCTGGAGCTGGGAGCGCAGCCTGTGGATGTGCCCACCGGGCCGATGGAACTCCGCCTGCCGGCCATCAAGGGCATCGGTGGTGCGCCGCTGTACCTGATCGACCGTTTCGAAGATGGCCGCAGCATCTACGACATCGACTTCGAGTTCCTGCCCGAATTTGATTCGGTGCAAGGGCGCCACCCGCTGGGACACGGCCTGAAGCTGATCGACCACCTGACCCACAACGTGTACCGGGGTCGCATGGCCTACTGGAGCGCCTTTTACGAAAGGCTCTTCAACTTCCGGGAAATCCGCTACTTCGACATCAAGGGCGAGTACACCGGCCTGACGAGCAAGGCCATGACCGCGCCGGACAACCTGATCCGCATACCGCTCAATGAAGAGTCGGGTCGGGGCGGCACCGGGCAGATTGAGGAGTTCCTCATGCAGTTCAACGGCGAGGGCATCCAGCACATTGCGCTGTTGACCGACGACATCATGGCCACTGTGGATGCGCTTCAGCTGGCGGGTGTGCCCCTGATGAGCGCGCCCAACGACGTGTACTACGACATGCTGGAAGAACGCATGCCCGGCCATGGAGAAGACGTGGGTGAGTTGCAGGCGCGCGGCATCCTCATGGACGGCAGCACCGCAGGCGGCCAGAGCCGTCTGCTGCTTCAGATCTTCAGCCAACCGGTGTTGGGCCCCGTCTTCTTCGAGTTCATCCAGCGCAAGGCCGACGAGGGGTTCGGCGAAGGCAACTTCAAGGCGCTATTCGAAAGCCTGGAGCGTGACCAGATCCGGCGGGGAACCCTCAAGGTGGAGCCGCAGGATGCTTAAGCGCTTGAGCCCTCTTTGGCTCGCTTGCCTGTTGGCGGGGCTCCTTCAACCGATATCGGCCACCGCCGGGGAGGTTGTGGTGTCCTTTGTGCAGCCTGAGCGCTACACCGACCTCGGCTTTGCACCGCTGACGCGCCAGCGCCACTTGCAGGCGCTGACTGAGCACATGAGCCGATGGGGGGCGGTACTGCCCGCCTCGAGGCGCCTGGAGATCGAGGTATTGGACATTGACCTCGCTGGTTTGGAGCGTCCCGTTGGGCGTGAGCCCGCCGTGAGGGTGCTCAACGGGAAAGTGGACTGGCCGCGCATGACCCTTCGCTGGAGGCTGCATGAAGGTCAATCCCTGGTGGCGTCGGGGGAGGAGCAGGTCAGCGACATGGCCTACGCCTATCGGCTGGCCCTGGGTGACCGCAATCGTCCCCTGTACCACGACCTGCGCATGCTGGATGACTGGCTGCGCGAGCGCATCCTGCCTGTCCCGGCCACGCGCTGACCCACCGGTCTGCGGGGGCGCCTGCCAACGGCTTGCGCTACCTCAGCCCGGCCTCTTGCCCAGCCAATAGTCTGCAGGGGTGTCATCCCCCACGCGTGAACCTGCGGCCGGCGAGCCGCCTATCGTCTTCCGTCTTCGAGCCGTCGAGAAGGTCTACGGTCAAGGGGCTGCAGCCGTCCATGCGCTGCGCGAGGTGAACCTCGATGTGGTGCGTGGGGAGTTCATGGTCATGCTCGGCCCATCGGGCAGTGGCAAGAGCACCTTGTTGAACCTGATGGGCGGGTTGGATCGGCCCAGCGGCGGCGAGCTGCATTTTTTGGATCAGCGCTTGGATGGCGCCGACGACGCCACCTTGACGCGCTTTCGCCGCGAATACGTGGGCTTCGTGTTCCAGTTCTACAACCTGATTCCGAGCCTGACCGTGTGGGAAAACGTGGCCCTGGTGGCCGAACTCGTCGCCCACCCCATGCCGGTCGATCAGGCCCTGGCTCAGGTAGGCCTGACCGAGCGCGCGACGCACTTCCCTTCGGAAATATCCGGCGGCGAACAGCAGCGCGTGGCCATTGCGCGTGCCGTGGTCAAGCGGCCTGCGGTGCTGCTGTGTGATGAGCCCACCGGTGCACTGGACTGCGAGACCGGCAAGCGTGTGCTGCAGACCCTGATGGATGTTCATGGGCAATTGGGGACCACGGTGGTGGTGATCACCCACAACGCAGTGATCGCCGAACTGGCCGACCGTGTGGTGCGCCTGGCCGATGGACGAATCGCCGGCATCGAGCGGCCCGCGCACCGTTGCCGCGTAGAGGACATTCAATGGTGAAGCGGCGGTGAGGACATGGTGAGGCTGTTGCAGCGCAAGCTCAGGCGTGACCTGGTGCGGCTGTGGAGCCAGGTGCTGACCATCGCGCTCGTGGTGGCCAGCGCCGTGGGTGCGCTGGTGACCACGCAGGCTTGCGTGCACAGCCTGGAGTTCGCACGTGACCGCTTCTATGCGCAAGCCCACATGGCCGATGTGTTCGCCAGTGTGCATCGGGCGCCTCGGTCGGCGCTGACGACCATCGACAACCTGTCCGGTGTGGCCCAGGTGCAGGCCACGCTGGAACGACCGGCACGGCTGATGCTGCCCGCGCAGGTCGACCCGGTGATGGGGCATCTCGTGGGCATAGACCAGGCGCGCCCCTTGCAACTCAACCGCCCGATGGTGCGCAAGCCCGATGGCTCGGTGGAGGAGGGCCGCTGGCCTGGCCCCACGCGCACGGATGGGGTCTTGCCCGCTTGGCTTTCCGAGGGCTTTGCACTGGCGCGCGGATTGAAGCCTGGCGACCGGCTGCAAGTGCTGATGAATGGCCGCCTGCGCACCTTGGAGATCACAGGCCTGGCCCTGGCCCCGGATGTGATCTTCGCCGGGATGATGGGCATGCCCGACCCCAAGGGCTACGGGGTGCTGTGGGTGGACGAGCAAGCCCTGGCCGCAGCGTGGGACCTGAAGGGTGCGTTCACCCGGCTGAGCCTGCGCCTGGCACCCGGCGCACGCGAAGAGACGGTGCTGGCCGCGCTGCAAGAGCTGTTGCCGCGTTGGGGTGGCCGTGAGGCGATGCCACGCCGCCTTCAGGCTTCGCACCAGATGCTGGACAACGAAATCCAGGAGCAGCGACTGTTGGGTACTGTGCTGCCAGCGGTTTTCATGGCCGTATCGGTGTTCCTTGTGCATGTGGTGATGGTGCGCCTGGTGACCACGCAGCGAGAGCAATTGGCCAGCCTGAAGGCCTTGGGTTTTTCAAACGCCACACTGGCCTGGCACCAGCTGCAACTGGTGCTGGTGATTGCCGCACTGGGGGTGGCCGTCGGGGGGCTACTCGGCGCTTGGGCTGGCCGCTGGCTGATGAGCCTGTATGCGGAGTTCTTCCGCTTCCCAGAGCTGTCCTTGGTGATACCCGGCACTGTGTGGCTGCAGGCCGTGGCCATGGCTTGTGCGGCTGCGGTGATGGGCGCGGCACAGGCCCTGCTTGGCATCCTGCGGCTCAGCCCAGCTCAGGCCATGCAGCCGCCGGCGCCCCACGCTTTGCCCGTGGTCCTTGGGCGTCCGTGATGGAGCGTGTGTTGCATCTGACCCTGGTGTGGCGCATGGTGTTTCGCCAGTTGCGACGCCGGCCCTGGCGTTCGCTGTTCAGCGCCCTGGGCATGGCCTTTGCCCTGGCCCTGGTGGTGATGGGCAACTTCTTCCGTGACGCGATCGAGCACATCGTCACCCGTCAGTTTGAAACCGTGTGGCGCGGCGATGTGCAGATGATGACGACCGAGGCGGTGAACGATTCGGCCCTGCGTGAATTGGCACGGGTGCCGGGGGTGATGGCGGTGGAAGGTTCGCGTTCGGTGGCCGCCACGCTGGTACACGGCCATCGCAGCCAGCGGGTGCAGTTGCGCGGACTCGACCCGCAGGGGCAGCAGCAGCGTCTGGTGAATGTCGAGGGCCTGGCGGTGCCCTTGATCGAGGACGGGCTGGTGATGACGGACCGCTTGGCTCACAAACTTGGGGCCCGGGTGGGCGATGAGCTGCTGGTGAAACTGGTGGAGGGCCCGCGGCCCGAGGTGCGCTTGCGCGTGTCAGGTCTGGTGGGTGAAACCATGGGCTTGAACGCCACCACCACGCGCGCGACGCTCAACCGACTCTTGGATGAGGACCGCCGGCTCAACGGCTTCTCATTGCTGGTGCGTTCGGATGCCCTGGATGCCGTGCTGCAAGCCACGCTGGGCATGCCTGGCGTGGGTGCTGCCTTCAGCAAGGCCCATGTGCTGCACAACATGCAGGCCATCACCGCGCGCAACATCCGCATCATGAGCAGCATCATGACCGGCTTCGCCCTGGTGGTGGCCGTGGGCGTGGTCTACAACAACGCCCGCATCGCGTTGTCCGAGCGGGCTTGGGAGCTGGCCAGCCTGCGTGTACTGGGCCTGACGCGGGGCGAAGTGGGCTGGATGATGGTGGGCGAGCAAGCCATGCTCGTGCTGCTGGCGATTCCCCTGGGCATGGTGCTGGGCTGGTGCCTGGTGTGGGGTCTGAGCATGGGGCTGCGAAGCGACCAGTTCCAGTTTCCGGTGGTGGTGTGGCCAAGGACTTATGCCCTGGGTGGCTTGAGCCTGGCGACCGCCGCCGCCGCCAGTTCGGTCGTGGTGTGGTGGCGCGTACAGACCTTGGATCTGGTGGGTGCGCTCAAGACGCGGGAGTAGGACCATGGTACGCAGAGCCTGGCGTTGGATCGCTGTCGCCATCGGTACCTTGATGGTGGGCGCGCTGCTGGCGTGGTCCTTCATGGCAAGGCCCATCGAGGTGGAGACGGCGCAGGCCGAGGTCCGTCTCTTTCAAGAATGGATCGAAGACGATGGGCGAGCCCGCGTGCGCGAACGGGTGGCGGTGACCATGCCTTGGACGGGAGTGTTGGAGCGGCCCACCTATCGGGAAGGGCACACGATCAGGACCGATGAGCCCCTGTTCTGGGTTCGCCCGGTTCAGCCCACGATGCTGGATGCCCGAACCCGCGCCGAGTGGCAGGCTCGCAGCGCGTCGGCCCAGGCGGCGTGGCAGCGAGCCTCGCGCCAGACCGAGGTGGCGGTGGTGGCCTGGCAGCGAGCGGCCGTGACGGCTGCCCGAACCGTGATGCTGGCCGAACAGTCTTTCGTCTCCCGGGCGCAGGTGGAGACGAGTGTGCTGGACCTGCAGCGTGAAGAGCGCAGTTGGCAGGCGGCACAGGCTGCTGAGCGCGCGGCCCTGCATGAGTTGGAGCAGACACGCGTGGCCTTGGTGACGGGAACCGTGGCCCCGGAAGGAGACAGGCGCTTAAGCGTCGAGGGTCGTCGTGCGGTGCGGATGATGGATGCGATGGGCATGGTGCCGAGGGCGGATGCGGTCAAGGTGCTGCGTCTGGCCCAAGCCCATGAGGCCGTGCTGCCGGCCGGTACGGTGGTCATGGAAGTGGGGGATGTGCAGCGACCCGAGGTGGTGGTGCCGCTGCTCAGCCAGGACGCCCTGCGCATTCGGGTGGGCAGCCGCGCCTACCTCAGCGCTTGGGATCGGGGCATGCCGGCAAACGCTCGCACTGCCGCGCCATCAGGTGGTGGGGGCCCCACGCCTGCGCCGCTGCAGGCGGGCAGGGTCGAGGGTACGGTGCGTCTGATCGAACCGGTGGCCTCCACGAAGACATCCGCCCTGGGCGTGGAAGAGCAGCGGGTGAACGTGGTGATCGAACCCAGGGGTGAACTGCCACCCGGGGACGGCTACACCGTGCGGGTGCAAATCGTCCTTCGGGAAGAGGCGCAGGCGCTGCAGGTGCCGGTGAGTGCGGTCTTTCCGCAGCCGGGTGATCCTTCGCGGCATGCGGTCTTCACCGTCGACAAGGGGCGCGCGCAGCGGGTGGCGGTCGAGCTTCAGGCCCGCGCGGGCACCAGCGCCTGGGTGTCGGGCGGACTCAAGGCGGGGCAGGTGGTGATCGTCTTTCCCCCTGCCTCCCTTGAGGATGGCGCGCGCGTGCGCGCCATGCCCGGCCACGTGGCGTTCAGCGCACCGAGGTGAAGCGCACCTCGGGCCGGTCGTCCGAGCGGTGCAGGGTGGTCACACTTGGCTTCATGGCCCATGGGCGCATCTGGTGGTGCAGCGGCAGCAGCAGGTGTTCGTCGCGGGTCCGCTTGAGCGCCTCGCGCATCATGGCCAGCCGCTTGGGCGCGTCCATCTCGGTCTTCATCGCGTCCACCAGCTGGTCGACTTGAGGGTCGCTTACGCGGGCAAAGTTGAAGTTGCCGTCAGCGCCGGTGGTGCGGGTTCGCACGATGGACTGAAGGGTGTACTGCGCATCGAAGGTGGCCACGCCCCAGCCCAGCATGTAGGCAGACGTGTCGAAATTCTGGAAGCGCACGCTGTGCTGCGCAAACGGTTCGGCGACCAAGCGCACCTTCATGCCGATCTTGGCCCACATGGGCAGCAGTGCCTGGCAAATTTCCTCGTCGTTCACATAGCGGTTGTTCGAGCAGTTCAGTTGGAACTCAAAGCCGTTGGGGTAGCCGGCCTCGGCCAACAGCCGCTTGGCACGGTCCACATCCGGCCGGCTCACGGTATCCAGTTCAGCGCTCCAGCCTTCCACACCTGGGGGCACCATGATGCCCGCAGGAATCGAAAGGCCGCGCATGATGGTGCGGCGGATGGCTTCGCGGTCCACCACGATGGACAGTGCCTCGCGCACCCGCTTGTCCTTGAAGGGGTTCTTGCCCTTCACATCGCTGTACTTCAGTTCATTGCTGAACTGGTCGAGCGCCAGGAAGATGGTGCGTACCTCCGGGCCGTCCACCACCTTGAGCTTCGGGTCTTGGCGCAGGCGGGCCACGTCCTGCGTGGGCAGATCGGTCAGCAGGTCCACGTCACCGGCAATCAGCGCCGCCACGCGGGTGGGGTCGCTCTTGATCGGGGTATAGACCACATCGGTGACGTTGCTGGTGGACTTGTCCCACCAGTTGGGGTTGACCTTCATCGTCACGCGCTGGTCGGGCACCCAGCCGGTGATCATGTACGGGCCGGTACCCATCACGTTGCGCGAGGCGAAGTTCTCTTCCTTGGCCCTGTAGTTCTGAACATCGGTGGACTTGTTCTTTTCCGCCCAGGCCTTGCTCATGATGCGGAAGTCGACGATGTTGCGCAGCAGCAGCGGGTTGGGCGCGGCCATCACGAAGTCCACCGTGTGGCTGTCGATCTTGCGAATCTCGGCAATGCCGGTGACGTAGATGCCCATCGTGCCTTGTGGTTGGCGGATGCGGCCAAAGCTGAACACCACGTCGTCGGCCGTGAAGGGCGTGCCGTCATGGAAGCGCACATTGCGGCGCAGTTCGAATCGAACCTGGGTGGGGCTGAGGTAGGTCCACTTGGTGGCCAGCGCAGGCTCAATCTTGCGATCGGCGTCGTAGCGCACCAGGCCCTCATAGGCGTGCATCAGGATGGCCGAGGTGGTGCTGTGGTTCTGCGAATGCGGGTCCAGCGTGAGGATGTCGTTCTGCGCGGCCCATCGCAGGGTGACGGTGGGGCCTGCCGCGGCAGCCGCCGGTGCCTGCTGGGCCTGTGAAGGCGCGGACAAGGCGCCGGCCACGACCAGCGCGGTGCCGGCCATGCCGCGCAGGGCCCGCCGCAGGAATGAAGCGCCCACGGCAGGCGGGCGCGGACTGGAGTTGGGACTGACGAACAGGCTCATGGAGGTTCACCTTCTGATGGGGCCGACCGGGCCCCGCACCGACAGACTATAGGCCCGGTATGGGCCCTGCGCCAAGGCTTGCGCATGCGCAACGGCCCGAGGTGTTCAGGACGGCTCGATCAGCGGCAACCGCCGGTGGCGGCGCCCTTCCAAGCGCGCCAGGGCATTGGCCACGGCCGGGGCCACCGGTGGTGTGCCGGGCTCGCCCACGCCACCGGGTTCGCGTTCACTTTTCATGAGGATGGTGTCGATCGTCGGCATGTCGGCCATCTTCAAGACTGGGTAGTCGGCCCAGGATCTCAGCTTCACCTGACCGGCTTCCACGGGAACGCGGCCCCACAGGGCTGCACTCAGACCGTAGACGATGGCGCTTTCGAGTTGCGCCTTGACGGTGTCGGGATGCACGACGGTGCCGGCATCCAACGCGCAGACGATGCGGTGTACGCGTGGCCGCCCATCCTGAAGGCTGACCTCGGCCACTTGCGCACAAATCGATCCGAAACTCTCATGCAGGGCCAGCCCCAGGGCGCGGCCCGGCGCGGGCGTTCTGCCCCAGCCTGCTGCCTGTGCCGCTGCGCGCAGGACCGCCAGGTGTCGGGGCCGCTGCTCCAGCAGGTCTTCTCGCAGTGCCAGCGGATCGCGCCCCAGGGCCTGCGCTACTTCATCAAGAAAACACTCGGTGAAGAAGGCGTTGTAGGAGTGCCCCACGCTGCGCCAATACCCCAACGGCAGCACCGAAGGGCACAGCACCTGTTCCACCTGCTGGTGCCGGATCGCATAGGGAAGGTCGTAGGCGCCCTCGATCTGCGATTTGTCGGGCAGGGTCGGCGCGGATTCGGTCAGTGACCCCGGGAACAGGCGCTTGAAGGTGCCGTCGGAGATCGAGGGCGCCACCACCTTGATCTGCAGGGCGTCCAACCCAGGGGTTGAGCCGGTGCTCAAGCCCGCGCTCAGGCGGGCCATGGCCAGCGGCCGATACACATCATGCTGCAAGTCCTGCTCGCGGGTCCACATCAGGTGCACCGGCGTGCCGGGCATCTTCATGGCCAAGTGCGTGGCCTGCTCCACCACATCGGTTTCCAGTCGACGGCCGAAGCCACCACCCAAGTAGGGAATGTGCAACTGCACCCGCTCGATGTCGATGCCCGCAATCTGCGAGGCGCGCCAGCGGGCCAGGATGGGGGACTGCGTGCCTGTCCACAGTTGAAGTTCGCCGTCCTTGAACAGGGCCGTGGCGTTCAAGGGCTCCATCACCGCGTGCGCCAGATAGGGCACCTCGTAATCGGCTTTGAGCGTTTGCACGGCCGTGGCCAACCGGGCCTGCGCATCGCCCAGGTTCCTGAAGCGCGTGCCGGCTTCATCGTCCAGCAGTTCCTGCATGACCTGCTGCTGGGCCTTGATGCTCTGCCCCGCATTGAGGCCCGGGTCCCACTCCAACTCCAGTGCCTGCGCAGCCTTCAGGGCCTGCCAGGTGTGTTCGGCCACCACGGCCACCGCGGGCACCGGCCAATCATGAAACTCATGCACTGCACGCACGCCTGGCAGCTTCAGGGCGCGTGCCGCGTCAACCTTGATCAAACGTCCGTGGAGGTAGGGGCAGGTTCGCAACACCGCGCGCAGCAGGCCCGGCACGTGGATGTCCGAGCCGAAGCTTGCGCGGCCGGTGGACTTGTCGGCCGTGTCCAGCCTTGGGGGCGAGGTACCGATGAGCGACCATTGAGATGGGGACTTGAGCATCAGCTTGGCGGGCGGGTCCACCGGTTGCTTCGCCCAGGCTTGCGCAAGTTCACCGTAGCCCGCGCGGCGTCCGGTGGTGCTGTGCAGCACCTCGCCCTGCGTGGCGCGGCACTCCTGCACCGATACCTTCCATTCGCGCGCGGCCGTGGCGCGCAGCGCCTCACGCGCGGCTGCACCGGCCCAGCGCATGGGCTCCCAGGCGGCACGAACGCTGGTGGAGCCCCCGGTGACATTGAGCGACAGCATCACGGCCGCATTCGACAGCGCCCACCGCGCACCACGGGCCAGCCAACCTTCATCATCGGGCTGCAGCGGCAGCACGGCGTGCAGCAAGGCGGTGTTGGCATACACGCGCCCTGGGGGGGCCTGTTCGACGCCCACCTGGGTCCAGGGGATGTCGAGTTCTTCGGCCACCAACATCGCCAATGCGGTGTGCACACCCTGGCCCATTTCCGAGCGCGCAAGGGCCACCGTGACCCGCCCGTCAGCACCGATGCGCAGCCAGGCGTTGAGGCTCACGCCTTGGCCTGCCCGACCGCCCGGGCCTGCCTGGCCGTTCGGTGTGGGGTCCACGGGGCTGCAGCCGGCCACCAGAGCACCGCCCATCACCGCGCCGATGAACAGGAACTGCCGCCGATCGGGGCCCCCAACGGCCACGGGATGATCGGGTGCTGCGGAATGGGCGGGGTGGTTCATGGGGGCTCCTGGCACAGGGTTGGAGCTTAATGGGCGCCGCAAGGCCCTGCCGACGGTGGTCATTCTCGCGCCGGCGTTCTCTCATCAGCGGCCGCGATAAGCTGTGGCCATGACGCACCAGCTCAATCGCATCGGGTTCATCGGTGCAGGGCGCCTGGCTCAGGTGATGGCCCTGGCCCTGGCCCGCGCCGGCAATAAGGTGGTCGCGGTGTGCAGTCGCCGCACCACCTCGGCGCGGGCATTGGCTGATCGACTGGGCTCTGAGGGCCACACCGTCACCGTGATGCCGGATTCGGCCACCCTGGTGCATGCCTGCGACACCGTGTTCATCACGGTGAGCGATGACCAGATTCACCCAGTGGCCGATGGCTTGCCGTGGCGCGCCGATCAGGTGGCGTTGCACTGCAGCGGGGCCACCGACTTGGCCGCGCTGGCGGCGGCGGCCCAGGCTGGCGCACACCCGGCTGGCTTTCATCCCCTGCACACCTTTGGCGACCTGGAGACCGCACTGGCCGGGCTGGCCGGGTGCGCGGTGGCCATCGAGTCGGCGCACGAGGGCGTGCGCCGTGCACTGTTCGGCGTGGCCGCTGACCTGCAGATGCGGCCCTTCCAATTGCCGACGGGCAGCCGCGCGCTGTATCACGCCAGTGCGCACTACGCCGGCTCACTCGTGGTGACGCTGATGGACGAGGCCGTACGCCACTGGGCACGGTTCGGCGTGGGTCACGATGAGGCTTTGGCCGCCTTGCTGCCGCTCTTGAACAGCACCGTGCGGGCCATCGAGGCCAAGGGTCTGGGGCCCGGCATGGCCGGCGTGGTCGCGCGTGGCGATTTGGGGGTGTTGCAGCAACACTTGCGCGCACTGGGCGCGGCTGGGCCCCAGGAGTTGGAGCTGTACGCCCAGATCAGCCTGCGCAGCGTCCGCGCGGCCCTGGAGGCTCAGCGCATCGACGCCTCGCAGGCGGCGGCCATGACCGAGCTGCTGCAACGCGCCCAAACGCCCCCCATCTAGCGCCGTTGGGGGGAGGGCTTCAGCGTGCGCCGCCGCCGAGCACCTTGTACAGGCTGGCTTGGTTCTGCGCGATCCCGGCTTGGGCCTGGATCAGGGCCGTCTGTGCGGCATACAGGGAGCGCTGCGCATCCAGCACCTCCAAGTAGGCCGATGCCCCCAGGCGCCAGCGCAGCTGCGCCAACTCCACCCGCTGTGCCTCAGCCCGAACCTGCGCCTGCAGCGCCTGTCCTTGATCGCTCAGCGTGGTGCGCGCCGCCAGCGCATCGTTGACTTCCTTGAACGCCACCTGCACCGATTTCTCGTACTGGGCCAAGGCCGCTTGCCGCTGGGCCTGGGCCTGCTGCACGCCGGCGCGCAGACGTCCGGCGTCGAAGATGGGCGCCAGCAGTTGCGGCGCCACGCCCCACACCCAGTTGCCGCCGGCAAACAGCGAAGAGAGCTCCTTGCTGGCCTGCCCGTAAGAGGCCGTCAGGCTGATGCGTGGGAAGAGGGCGCGCCTTGCCGCTTCCACATTGGCCTGCGCCGCACGAAGCTGGGCCTCGGCGGCCGCGATGTCGGGCCGTTGAGCAAGCACTTCCGAGGGCAGGCCGGCCGACAGCACACCCGCGTTGATGCCACCCGTGGGGCCGATGGCAGCCGCGGTGGCCCCACGGGCCGGCAGCGGCATCGCCAAAGGCGCCGGCAGATCGGTTGGCAAGGGGCGTCCCACCAGCAGCACCAGGGCGCTTTCATCCAGCGC
>JBEAWD010000105.1:0-6454 GCA_041160585.1 Pseudomonadota bacterium
CTTGAGCCTGCTCCACCGGCGACGCTTGCGACCCCACCGGTGACCCCCACCCGCCCAGCCGGCGTGGCGCTGCCACAGACGGCACCCATGACACCGGCACCCGCCACGAACGAAGCGATGAACGACCAGACCCGCAGCGGCACGGCCGCCCCCAGCCAGGAAGGCGGCGACCACCGCCACACGCTGAACCTGCCGGATACCCCCTTCCCCATGCGCGGCGACCTGCCCAAGCGCGAACCGGCCTGGATCGGCCAGTGGGAGCAAGAGGGGCGCTATGCACGCCTGCGCGAGGCACGCTGTGGCAAACCCCTGTTCGTGCTGCACGACGGCCCGCCCTATGCCAACGGCCAGATCCACATGGGACACGCGGCCAACAAGATCCTCAAGGACATGATCGTCAAGGCACGGCAGCTGGCCGGCTTCGACGCTCAGTACGTGCCAGGCTGGGATTGCCATGGCCTGCCCATCGAAAACGCCATCGAGAAGAAACACGGCCGCAGCCTGAGCCGCGACGACATGCAGGCCAAGAGCCGCGCCTACGCCACCGAGCAGATCGCGCAGCAGATGGTGGATTTCAAGCGCCTGGGCGTTCTGGGCGACTGGAACCATCGCTACGCCACCATGGACCCGGCCAACGAGGCCTCGCAGATCCGTGCCTTCAAGCGTGTGATCGAGCGGGGCTTCGTGTACCGTGGGCTCAAGCCGGTGCACTGGTGCTTCGACTGCGGCTCGTCCTTGGCCGAGTTCGAGATCGAATACGCCGACAAGAAGAGCACTACGCTGGATGTGGCCTTCCCCTGTGCCGAGCCCGAGCGATTGGCGGCCGCGTTTGGCCTGCCCGCACTGACACAGCCAGCGTTTGCGGTCATCTGGACCACCACCGCCTGGACCATTCCGGCCAACCAGGCCCTGAACCTGAACCCCGCCCTGGCGTACGCGCTGGTGCAAACCGAGCGCGGCCTGCTGATCATGGCGACCTCGCTGGTCGAGAAGTGCCTAGAGCGCTGGAGCCTGGAGGGCAAGGTGCTGGCCACCGCCCTGGGAGAGAAGCTTGGCGGCGTCCGCTTCAAGCACCCACTGGCCGAAACCGACGCCGGCTATGACCGCTTCAGCCCGGTGTACCTGGCCGACTACGCCACCGCCGAAGACGGCACCGGCATCGTGCACTCCTCGCCAGCCTATGGCCTGGACGACTTCAATTCCTGCGTGCAGCACGGCATGAAGCTCGATGAGATCCTCAACCCGGTGCAAGGCGGGGGGGTGTACTCGCCTGACTTCCCGCTGTTCGGTGGTCAGCACATCTGGAAGGCGATCCCCGCCATCATCGACACGCTGCGCGCGGCCGGCCGCATCCTCAACACGACCGACATCCAGCACAGCTACCCGCACTGCTGGCGGCACAAGACGCCGGTGATCTACCGCGCGGCCGCGCAGTGGTTCGTGCGCATGGACGAAGCCAATGGGTCAACTGCGGGCGTGTTCACACGGGATAAGGCACCCAAGACCCTGCGTCAGCTGGCCCTGGACGCCATCGACCGGACGAGCTTCTACCCGGAAAACGGCCGTACGCGTCTGCGGGACATGATTGCCAATCGACCCGACTGGTGCATCAGCCGGCAGCGCTCATGGGGTGTGCCCCTGCCCTTCTTCCTGCACAAGGACAGCGGCGAGTTGCATCCCCGCACAATGGAGATCCTGGACCAGGCTGCCGATATCGTCGAAAAGGGTGGCATCGAGGCCTGGAGCCGTGTGGGCGTGCAGGACATCCTGGGCCCCGATGAGGCGGCGCAATACAGCAAGAGCAGCGACATCCTGGAGGTGTGGTTCGATTCGGGCTCGAGCTTCTGGCATGTGCTTCGTGCGCAGCACCCGGGCGGCTTCCACGAGGAAGGCCCCGAGGCCGACCTGTACCTGGAAGGCCATGATCAGCACCGCGGCTGGTTCCATTCATCGCTGCTGCTGGGCTGCGCACTTTTCGACCGCGCCCCTTACCGCGGCCTGCTCACGCACGGATTCGTGGTGGACGGCCAGGGCCGCAAGATGAGCAAGAGCCTGGGCAACGGCGTGGAGCCGCAGCAGGTGTATCAGAAGTACGGCGCCGAGATCCTGCGCCTGTGGTGCGCGGCCACCGACTACAGCGGCGACCTGGGCATCGACGACAAGATCTTGGCCCGCGTGGTGGATGCCTACCGCCGCATCCGCAACACGCTGCGCTTCCTCTTGGCCAACACCAGCGACTTCGATGCCGCCGTGGACGCGGTGCCGGTCGACCAGTTGCTGGAAGTCGACCGCTACGCGCTCGCGCGGGCCTCGCAGCTGCAGGACGAGATCCTGGCGCACTTCCAGGTCTACGAGTTCCACCCGGTGGTGGCCAAGCTGCAGGTGTACTGTTCGGAAGACCTGGGCGCCTTCTACCTGGACGTGCTGAAGGACCGGCTGTACACCACGGCACCGAAGAGCCTGGCGCGGCGCAGTGCGCAGACCGCACTGTGGCACATCACCCATGCAATGCTGCGCTGGATGGCGCCCTTCTTGAGCTTCACCGCCGAAGAAGCCTGGGCTTTGCATGGAGGCCAAGGCCATCACGACTCCATCTTCACCCAAACCTATTGGGCACTGCCGACTGCCGATGCCGCCCTGCTGGACAAATGGAGCCGAGTGATCGATATCCGTGTGGCGGTGAACAAGGCCATCGAGGACTTGCGCACGCAGGGCCAGGTGGGATCTTCGCTTCAGGCCGAGGTGGTGGTGCACGCGCCACCGCAAGACCTGGCGCTGCTTCACAGCCTGGGTGATGACCTGAAGTTCGTGATGATCACCTCGGCCGCACAGGCTGTCCCCGGCGCGGAACTGGCGGTTCAGGTGATGCCCAGTGCACACGCCAAATGCGAGCGCTGCTGGCACTGGCGGGCGGATGTGGGTGCCGATGCCGCGCATCCCGGCATCTGCGGCCGCTGCGTGAGCAACCTGCACGGCGCCGGCGAAGTGCGCCGCGTGGCCTGACGATGAGCGGCGGCAAGAAACGCCTGAGCGGCGGGCTGCCGGGCTGGTTGGCGCTGGCCCTGATGGTGATCGTGTTGGATCAGTTCACCAAGGTGCTGACCCTGGGCGCCTTCGCCTGGGGTGATGTGCGCGAAATCACCCCGTTTTTCAACCTCGTTCGCGTGCACAACACCGGCGCGGCCTTTTCCTTCCTGGCCGGCGCCTCGGGCTGGCAACGCTGGTTCTTCATCGGCATCGGCATCGTGGCCTCGGTCTTCATCGTGTGGATGCTGCACCGCCATGCCGGCCAACGCCTGTTCTGCTTCGCGATCACCATGATCCTGGGCGGTGCGCTGGGCAATGTGATCGACCGGGCCGTGCACGGCTATGTGGTGGACATGCTGGACTTCCACGCGGCGGGCTGGCACTTTCCCGCCTTCAACCTGGCCGACAGCGCGATCACCTTGGGCGCTGCCTGCCTGATCCTGGACGAGGTTCTGCGGGTGCGGCGAGGTCGTTGAGGCCTCCCTGCCTTGCCGCTTGTGAAGTGCGTTGGCGGGAGGCGCTTGCCTTGCCCGCGGCACGGGCCCCAGATCAGGGCAGCAGCACGGTCGAGCCGGTGGTCTTGCGCGACTCCAGGTCAGCGTGCGCCTGGCCCACCTGCTCCAACGGGTAGCGCTGGTCGATGCGGATCTTCACCTGGCCGCTGGTGACCATGCCGAAGAGGTCATCGGCCATGGCCTGGGTGCTCTCGCGCGTGGCCAGGTGCGTGAACAGCGTGGGGCGCGTCACATAGAGCGAACCCTTGGGGCCCAAGGCGCCCAGATTGAAGGGCGGCACCGGGCCGGAGGCATTGCCATAGGTGGCCAGTAGGCCGAAGGGGTTCAGGCAATCCAAGGAGCCTTCGAAGGTGTCCTTGCCGATGGAGTCGTATACCGCACGGACCCCCTTGCCGCCGGTGATGGCCTTGACGCGCTCGACGAAGTTCTCGCTGCGGTAGTCGATCACATGCGACGCACCGTGCTCCAGTGCGAGCTGGCACTTGTCGGCGCCACCGGCCGTGCCGATGAGCTGCAGGCCCATCGCACGCGCCCACTGGCAGGCGATCAGGCCCACGCCGCCAGCGGCGGCATGAAAGAGGATGAAGTCGCCGGCCTTGAGGCCCCCCTGGGGCTGGGTCTTCTTCAGCAGGTACTGTACGGTGAGGCCCTTGAGCATCATGGCCGCGCCTTCCTCAAAGCTGATGGCCTCGGGCAGTTGCACCACGCACTTGGCCGGCATCACACGCGCTTCGCAGTAGCTGCCCGGGGGCTGGCTGGCATAGGCGGCCCGATCGCCCACCTTCAGGTGGGTCACGCCCTCTCCCACCGCCTCGACGATACCGGCACCTTCCATGCCCAGGGTCATGGGCAGGTTGTTGGGGTACAGGCCGGTGCGCATGTACACATCGATGTAGTTCAGGCCGACGGCCTTGTGGCGGATGCGGATCTCGCCGGGGCCGGGCTCGCCCACCTCGCGCTGAACGACCTGCATCTTCTCGGGGCCGCCGAACTCGGCAATCTGAATGGCGCGGATGGTGGTGGGCATGGTGTCTCCGTGAAATCGAATGGGGCGCGCCAAAGTGTGCCACTTCGGCTTCAACCCCGCGTTGCCATCGGCTGATCGCAGGCTTGCCATGATGCGCACGGCCCACCCATCGTGAAACCGAACGCAGGTCGATAATCGCGCGTCCATGACCAACGCCTTGAACGCACGCCTGGTGCTGCTGATGCTGCTGCCTCCCCTGATGTGGGCCGGCAATGCCGTGGTGGGCCGCCTGATGGTGGGGCTGGTGCCGCCGCTGCAGCTCAACCTCCTGCGTTGGACACTGGCGATCGTGATCCTGCTGCCCCTGGGGTGGCATGCGCTGAAGACGGCCGAGCAGCGCGCGGCGCTGTGGGAGCGGCGAGTGCCGCTGGCAATCCTGGGGCTGTTGGGTGTGGGCGCCTACAACGCGCTGCAGTACCTGGCGCTGACCACCTCCACCCCACTGAACGTCACGCTGATCGCGGCGAGTTCACCGCTGTGGATGCTGTCCATCGGTGCACTGTTCTATGGTCAGAAGCCACAGCCACACGAGATGGTGAGCGCGGGCTGCTCGCTGGCCGGTGTGCTGCTCGTGCTCTCGCGCGGAGATCCGGCCCGATTGGCCGACATTGCCTTCGTGCCCGGCGACGTCATGATGATCGGCGCCATCATCTCGTGGTGCTTCTACAGCTGGATGCTGTCCAAGCCGCCGGTGGCGCTGCAGACAGGTATCCCCAAGCCGCGTGATGACTGGGCTGGGTTCCTGTTGGTGCAGACGCTGTTTGGCATCGGCTGGGCGGCCTTGTCGGCTGGTGCCGAGGCAGTCATCGCGCCAGCAGCCGTTCAATGGTCACCCGGGGTGGTGGCGGCCATCATGTTCACCGCCATCGGGCCTTCGCTGATCGCCTACCGCAGTTGGGGCATCGGCGTGGCCCAGGCCGGCCCCGCCATGGCCGCGCTGTTCGGCAACCTCACACCCCTGTTCGCCGGCCTGATGCAAGGTGCACTGCTGGGGCAGTGGCCTCAGGGCTACCACTTGATGGCTTTTGGCCTCATCGTGGTTGGCATTGCGCTGTCTTCGCTGAAACGCTGAAACGCTGAATCGCTGAGTCGCTGAGTCGCTCGAGACCTTTTGCGCGGCGTTTTCAACGATCTCAGAAAGCGCCCGGAAAGGCGCCCCCGTCCAACAGCAGGTTCTGCCCGTTGATGTAGCCAGCGTGGTCACTGCACAGGAAGGCACACACCGCACCGAACTCCTCGGCGGTGCCGAAGCGTCCGGCGGGGATGGACTCGCGCCGTGCGGCGGCCACGTCATCCACGGACTTGCCCGCCGTGCGCGCAGCACCGGCCAGCGTGGTACGCAGACGGTCGGTGTCGAAGGGGCCCGGCAGCATCGCGTTGATCGTCACGTTGTGTGAAGCCAAACGCTTCTGACGAGCCACCCCGGCCACGAATCCGGTGAGGCCCGAACGTGCGCCGTTGCTCAGCCCGAGGATGTCGATCGGTGCCTTGACTGCCGCCGAGGTGATGTTGACGATGCGGCCGAAGCCGCGCTGCGCCATGCCGTCGACCGTGGCCTTGATCAACTCGATGGGCGCGAGCATGTTGGCGTCCAGCGCCTTGATCCAAGCCTCTCGTTCCCAATCGCGAAAGTCCCCGGGCGGCGGGCCACCGGCGTTGTTGATCAGGATGTCCACCTGAGGAGCGGCGGCCAAGGCTGATGCGCGACCCTCCACGGTCGTGATGTCACCGGCCACCGCGTGCACGGTCACCTTCGGGTTGAGCTCACGCAGTTCACGAGCGGTGGCCTGAAGGGCCTCTTCACCCCGTGCGGTGATCACCACATTGACACCCTCGCGCACCAAGGCCTGCGCACATCCGCGCCCCAAGCCCTTGCTGGCGGCAC
>JBEAWD010000148.1:0-10309 GCA_041160585.1 Pseudomonadota bacterium
ACCATCACCAAGACCACGATTACCAAGGGCTGATCCGCCCCGGTTCGTCGTGCGCCCTCCGGCCAGACGAGCCGGGCGAACAGTCAACACGACTTTGTTTGCATATTGAAAGGGCAATTGAAATGAGCAAGCTGGTAGGCCTCGTTGGATGGCGTGGCATGGTGGGTTCCGTCCTCATGGACCGCATGCAGGCCGAAAAGGACTTCGACCTCATCGAGCCCGTCTTCTTCTCGACTTCAAGCGCCGGCGGCAAGGCCCCGGGCATGGCCAAGCAGCACACCACGCTGCGCGACGCCAACGACGTGGCCGAACTCGCCCAGTGCGACATCATCATCACCTGCCAGGGCGGCGACTACACCAAGGAGGTGTTTCCCAAGCTGCGTGCCACCGGCTGGAACGGCCATTGGATTGACGCAGCCTCGGCCCTGCGCATGGAAAAGGATGCCGTCATCATCCTCGACCCCGTCAACGACGGTCTGATCCGCAAGACCCTGGCTGCGGGCGGCAAGAACTGGATTGGTGGCAACTGCACCAACTCCATCCTCTTGATGGGCCTGGGTGGCCTGTTCCATGCGGGCTTGGTGGATTGGGTGAGTTCCATGACCTACCAGGCCGCTTCGGGCGGCGGCGCCAACCACATGCGCGAACTGCTCAAGGGCATGGGCGTGTGCCATGCGGCCGCCGGCGCTGACCTGAACAACCCCGCCACGGCCATTCTCGACATCGACCGTCGCGTGGCCCAGGCCATCCGCCAGGATGTGCCCACAGAGTTCTTCGGTGCGCCATTGGCCGGCGGCCTCATCCCCTGGATCGATTCGCAACTGGATAACGGTCAGTCCAAGGAAGAGTGGAAGGGCCAGGCCGAGGTCAACAAGATCCTGGGCACTGCACAGACCATTCCCGTGGACGGCCTGTGCGTGCGGATCGGTGCCATGCGCTGCCACAGCTTGGCGCTCACACTCAAGCTGAAGAAGGACCTGCCGCTGGCCGGGATCGAGTCCATCATCAAGGGCGGGAACCCTTGGGTGAAGTGGGTACCCAACGACCGCGCCATCACGGTCAAGGAACTCACCCCGGCCTCCATCACCGGTGGCCTGCAGGTGGGCGTGGGCCGCGTGCGCAAGCTCAACATGGGGCCTGAATACCTGTCGGCCTTTGTCATCGGCGACCAGCTGTTGTGGGGCGCAGCCGAGCCGCTGCGCCGCATGCTGCGCATCCTGCTCGAGGCCTGACGCGGTCAACGTGAGCCGCCTCGCCCTGGGCATCCGCTACCGTGGCACCGCCTATTTGGGGTGGCAGAGCCAGCCCAATGGCCGCACGGTGCAGGACCATGTGGAAGCCGCGCTCTCGCAATTTGCGGCGCAGCCGGTGCGCACCCTGTGTGCGGGCCGCACCGACACGGGCGTGCACGCCATCAACCAGGTGGTGCACCTGGACGCGCCGGTCGAGCGAGAGCCCTTTTCATGGGTGCGCGGCACCAACCGCTACCTGCCTGATGACATTGCGGTGCAATGGTGTGTTCCGGTGCCGGAGGGCTTTCACGCTCGCAACAGCGCCACGGGCCGCCGCTACCGGTATCGGCTGCTCGAAGCCCCGGTTCGGCCCTCTTTGGAGGCTGGCCTGTGCGGTTGGGTGTTCATGCCCCTGAACGGTGACGCCATGCGTGAGGCCGCCTGCAGCCTGATCGGTGAACACGATTTCAGTGCCTTTCGGGCGGCAGAGTGTCAGTCAGCCACGCCCGTCAAGACCCTGCGCGAGTTGCGCATCACCCGGCAGGAATCGATGTTGGGCACGATGTGGCACTTCGACTTCGAGGCCTCGGCCTTTCTGCATCACATGGTCCGCAACATCATGGGCTGTCTGGTGTTCGTGGGGCAGGGCAGGCGACCGGCCTCCTGGATGGCCGAGGTGCTGGCCTCTCGGTCCAGGCAGGCGGCTGCTCCCACGTTCTCGCCCGATGGCCTGTACTTCGTTGGGCCTTCGTATGAGGCGGACTGGGGGCTGCCCCTCGAACGATTCCGCTTTGGTGTCGAGGGTTGTGATTGAGCGCGGACCGTCAGCTGGTCTTCTCCAGATAGGCGTGGAACACGCCCACCTGTATGTCAGCAGCCTCAGCCCCGTCGGGCCAGATGTCCTGCGCGGAGAACTGCACATCGAAGGTCTGTTGCCAAGGCGACTGCAGACCGTGCCCATGGGCGTCTGGGAAAGGATAGGCCGGTGACTCGCTCACCACCACGCCCGTTTTGCCGCGGATGTAGCCGGGCATGCGGATATGACCGGGGACGAACTCATCCTTCACGCGCACCCGGTCGCCCACTTCGATGGCGGGGAGATCGACCGGACCGACGCGCCCGGGCTGGCTGGGCAGGGACAGCGCGATGGGGAACCCGGCTGCGGCCGAGAGTTCCTCCGCCGTGAACACGCCGCGTTCGACGCACAGGCTGGCCACCGCGGTGAAGGTTCGCTCGTAGTAGGAGGCGCTCATGTAGTGCCGGGGTTCCATGCGTTCAATGGCATGCCGATACTCGTCCATGTTGTAGATGCCCAGGCGCACCAGCCGTACCCACATCGCCGCGATACGGATGTCGGCCTCGCCGTGAAAGGGCTCGCTGTGGCCCTGCGGCCGCACCGGCCCGAAGCCTTGTCGTCCGCCGAGATCATGAACGCCGTCCATGGTTAAGCCTCCCCTAGACGGTGGTGTAAAGCGGCTCCAGCCGCGCCACGCCAATCATCGATTCCTTGGTGATGAGCGCTTCAAGCTGGTCCACGGTCCAGCCTTCCGTGTGGGGCGGCCGCCAGGGCAGCACCATGTAGCGCGTGTCGGTGGTGGTGTCCCACACCTTGATGCGTATCGACTCTGGCAGTAGCAGTCCCATCTCGGCAAGCACGGTTCGCGCCTGCCGAACGATGCGCGAGCGGTACTCCAGGTCCTTGTACCAACCCGGGGCCATGCCGATGATGGTGAAGGCGGTGCAGGAGCACAGGGTGCAGCAGATCACGTTCTGCAGGTCGGGTGTGTTTTCCTTGACGACCAGGCTGCGGTGATGCTCGGGCATGGGAAAGCCCATGCTGGCCGCCGCGGCGCGCCCATCGGTCAGCAGCTGCGCCTTGAAGGCGGGGTCTACCCAGGCGCGGGCGCACAGCTTCGCGCCATTGCGTGGCAGCCACTCCTCGGTGACCTTGTGGCGAAAGTCCTCAAGGTCGGATGGTTGCAGAAGGCCCTTGCCCTTGAGCAGGGATTCGAGCGCATCGGCTTGTGCTTGGAGGTCTACGGCCATGGGGGGTCTTCTGAGCGACAAGGTCACATGAACGGTAACACGGGCCAGGGCGCACGAGACCTATAGCCAGCCTGCCCGCCGGAAGCGCCAGAACAGCAGGCCGCCACTGGCCGCAATCACACCCAGCGCCAACGGGTAGCCCCATTCCCATTTCAACTCAGGCATGAACTCGAAGTTCATGCCCCAGATACCCGCCAAGGCTGTGCTGACCGCGAAGATGGCTGCCCAGGCGGCCAAGCGCTTGGTCACCTCGGACTCCTCGATGGTGACCATCGAGAGATTCACCTGAATGGCGGTGGCCAGCGTCTCGCGGATGCCGTCCAGCGCGGTGCTGATGCGCACCAGATGGTCGTGCACATCGCGGAAGTACTCTTGGCTTTGCTGGCACACCGCGGGCACGCGGCCGCCATGCAGCTTGCCGGCCACTTCCACCAACGGCGCCACCGCGTGCCGTACGAGGGCAGCACGCTGCTTGAGCGCGTACAGGCGTTCGATGTTGTGGCGTGCCTGCCCACGGTCGAAGATGCGCGCTTCGATTTCCTCCAACTCGGTTTCGAGGCGGTCGAGCAGTGGAAAGTAGCGGTCCACCACCTCGTCCATCAGCGCGTACAGGACGAAACCTGCGCCGCGCTTGAGGTGCTCGGGTTCACGCTCACAGCGCTGGCGCACGCCCAGAAAGCCGGGCTCGCCTTCCCGACGGGTTGACAACACGAAGTTCTCGCCCACAAAAACGGCCATCTCGCCCAGGCGCCACACGTCATCGCCGCCGGCGGGTATCTTCATCACCACGAACAGGGTGCTTCCGTACTCCTCCAGTTTGGGGCGTTGGTGGCCGTTGCGGGCGTCTTCCACCGCCAGTTCGTGCAGCCCGAACTCCTGCTGCATTTGGGTCAACTCAAGCGGTGTGGCGTCCTTGAGTGCCACCCACACGAAGCAGCCGGGCTTGGCGATCCACTGGTCGATGTCGGAGACGGGAATGTCGGACAGCTTGTGCCCGTCTTCATAGGCCACGCAGTTGATGAGCATGGGGGACCCCTCAGTCGATTGACGCGGCCGCAAGTTATCACAGCACCTGCGCCCGGACGTGGGAGGCGGCGACAATCGGACGATGGACGGACACACGCGAATCAAAATCTGTGGGCTGACTCGCGAAGCGGATGTGGACGCTGCGGTGCAGGCCGGCGCGCATTACCTGGGCTTCGTGCTGTACCCGCCCAGCCCCAGGCATGTGGCCCTGCCGAGGGCAGCCGAATTGGCCGCGCGCCTGCCCCACGAGGTGACACCCGTGCTGCTGTTCGTGAACCCGAGTCCACAGGATGTCCAAACGGCGTTGGCCACGGTACCGCGCGCCGTGGTGCAGTTTCATGGTGACGAAACCGCCGAGCAATGCCAGAGCGCCGCGCAGGGGCATGCCCATTGGCGCGCCGCCCGCATGCAGCCGGGCTTCGACTTGCTAAAATTTGCGGTGCAGCATCAACAGGCGCAGGCCATCCTGCTCGACGCCCATGTCGAGAGCTACGGTGGCGCCGGAAAGTCCTTCGATTGGTCTCTCGTGCCCGCCGGCGTCCCCGCTCGGCTCGTTTTGTCTGGTGGGTTGAATCCTGCCAATGTGACCGATGGCATTCATCGCGTGCGGCCCTGGGCCGTTGACGTGAGCTCCGGCGTCGAAGCCTCAAGAGCCTCGAAAGGCATCAAGGATGCCGGACTGATGAATGAATTCTGTGCAGCCGTGCGCCAGGCCGATGAAGCCCGCGCACACGGCGCCTGACCGGATCCCTCCATGCTGAATTACGCCCAACCCGACGCCCGCGGCCACTTCGGCCCGTACGGTGGCACTTTCGTGGCCGAAACCCTCATCCATGCGCTGGATGAGCTGAAGCAGGCCTACGCCAAGTACCAGCACGACCCTGAATTCCTGGCCGAATTCAGGCGAGAGTTGAAGCACTTCGTAGGGCGGCCAAGCCCGATTTACCACGCCGATCGCCTCAGCCGCGAACTTGGCGGCGCGCAGATCTTCCTGAAGCGCGAAGACCTCAACCACACCGGCGCCCATAAGGTGAACAACACCATCGGGCAGGCGCTGCTGGCCAAGCGCATGGGCAAGCCGCGCGTGATTGCCGAGACCGGCGCGGGCCAGCACGGTGTGGCCACGGCCACCATCTGCGCGCGCTACGGCCTGGAATGCGTGGTGTACATGGGCAGCGAGGACGTGAAGCGCCAAAGCCCCAATGTGTACCGCATGAAGCTGCTGGGCGCCACAGTGGTGCCGGTGGAATCCGGCAGCAAGACGCTCAAGGATGCGCTGAACGAAGCGCTGCGCGACTGGGTGACGAATGTGGAGAACACCTTCTACATCATCGGGACCGTGGCCGGCCCGCACCCCTACCCGATGATGGTGCGTGACTTCCAGACCGTGATCGGCGAAGAGTGTCTGGTGCAGATGCCCGAGATGATTGAAGGCCTTGGTGGGCCTGCCGGCCGACAGCCCGATGCGGTGCTGGCCTGCGTGGGCGGCGGCAGCAACGCCATGGGCATCTTCTACCCCTACATCAAGGAAGAAGGCACGCGCTTGATTGGCGTCGAGGCCGCCGGTCATGGGCTGGACAGTGGCAAGCATTCGGCTTCCCTGCAGCGCGGCCAGCCCGGTGTGCTGCACGGCAACCGCACCTACCTGTTGCAGGACGAGGCGGGGCAGGTGACCGAAACACACTCGATTTCCGCTGGCCTGGACTACCCTGGTGTGGGCCCTGAGCATGCCTACCTCAAGGACATCGGGCGCGCTGAATACGTGGGCATCACCGACGATGAAGCCATGGTGGCCTTTCACCGCCTGTGCCGCACCGAGGGCATCATCCCCGCGCTGGAAAGCAGCCACGCCCTGGCCTATGCAATGAAGCTCGCCCCCACCATGCGGCCCGACCAATCGCTGCTGGTGAACCTTTCGGGCCGCGGCGACAAGGACATCGGCACAGTGGCCGATCTCAGCGGCGCCGATTTCTATTGCCGCCCCTCTTGCCGCGGTCAGACCGTCAAGACCGGTGGGGCTCAAGTGGTGAACCTGGTGCCTTCCCAAACCGGAGAAAAGGCATGAGCCGCATCACCCCCACCTTCGAGGCGCTGGCCGCAACGGGCCGCAAGGCCCTGATTCCCTTCGTCACGGCGGGCGACCCCTACCCAGACGCCACGGCCGACATCATGCTGGCCATGGCGCAGGCAGGCGCCGATGTGATCGAGTTGGGCGTGCCGTTTTCCGACCCCATGGCCGACGGCCCGGTGATTCAGAAGGCGGCCGAGCGGGCTTTGGCCCAGGGCGTTGACCTGGCCCGGGTGCTGCAGATGGTGCAGGCCTTCCGATTGCGTGACGGCAAGACGCCGGTGGTGCTGATGGGCTACGCCAACCCCATCGAACGCTACGACATCAAGCGAGGTGCCGGCGCCTTTGTGCGCGACGCACAGGCTGCGGGCGTGGACGGTGTGCTGGTGGTGGATTACCCCCCCGAGGAGGTCGAATCCTTTTCAGCCGCGCTCAAGGCCGCGGGCATGGACCTGATTTTTCTGCTGGCCCCCACCTCCACCGAAGCGCGGATGGCATCGGTCGGGCGGCTGGCCAGTGGTTATGTCTACTACGTGTCGCTCAAGGGCGTGACGGGCGCCGGTCACCTCGACACCGAGGCGGTGGCGGCGGCCATCCCCAGGATCCGCCGCCATGTGAGCATTCCGGTGGGCGTGGGCTTCGGCATCCGCGACGCCGCTACGGCACAGGCCGTGGGGCTTCATGCGGACGCGGTGGTGATCGGCTCGCGCTTGGTGCAGATTCTCGAGGCCCAGCCCCGTGATAAGGTGGCGGCTTCGGCGGGGGATTTCATCGCGGAAATCCGCCACGCCCTGGATGCGCTGCCTTTGCAAGCCGTTGCACCCACGCAAGGAGTTGTTGCATGAGCTGGTTCGACAAGCTGCTGCCGCCCAAGATCCAACACACCGACCCGGCCGATCGGCGATCGGTTCCCGAGGGCTTGTGGGTCAAGTGTCCCTCCTGCGAATCGGTGCTCTACAGCACCGACCTGCGTGAAAACGTGAACGTGTGTCCCAAGTGCGGACACCACCACCGCATGGGAGGCCGCACCCGGCTCAATGCGTTTCTGGACGCCGAAGGCCGCTACGAGATCGGCCAGGAAGTGGTGCCGGTGGACGCGCTGAAGTTCAAGGACAGCCGCAAATACCCCGACCGCCTCAAGGAGGCCCTGGAGAACACGGGTGAGACCGATGCACTCGTGGTGATGGGGGGCGCGGTCATGAGCATGCCCCTGGTGGCGGCCTGTTTCGAATTCGATTTCATGGGTGGGTCCATGGGGTCGGTGGTGGGTGAACGCTTCGTGCGCGGCGTGGAAGCGGCCATCGAGCAGAAGGTTCCCTTCGTCTGTTTCACGGCCACAGGGGGCGCTCGTATGCAGGAAGGGCTCCTGAGCCTGATGCAGATGGCCAAGTGCAATTCGGCGCTTACCCTGCTGGCCAAGGCCAAGCTGCCCTACATCAGCGTGTTGACCGACCCGACCATGGGAGGGGTGTCGGCCGGATTCGCCTTCGTCGGCGACGTGGTGCTGGCCGAACCCAATGCACTGATCGGCTTCGCCGGCCCGCGCGTGATCGAGAACACGGTGCGCGAGAAGCTGCCCGAGGGCTTCCAGCGCGCTGAGTTCCTGTTGGGCAAAGGCGCGGTGGACATGATCGTGGACCGGCGTGAGCTGCGCCTGAAGGTGGCGCGCCTGTTGGCCATGCTGCAGCGGCAAAGTGCCGACGCGGTGGCATGACGGCCGCCGCCGACCCGAACAGCCGCCAACCCCATGCCCACGCGGCGCCTGATCGGGGCGCCGCGGCTGCTTTGGCGCCTGCATCCGATTGGCAATTGGGCGACTGGCTGGCTCATGTGGAGCGCCTGCACCCGGTGGGTATCGACATGACCCTGGCCCGCACCCGCGAAGTGGCGCAGCGGCTCGGCCTTGAGTTCAAGGTTCCTGTGGTGATGGTGGCCGGCACCAATGGCAAGGGGTCCACCTGCGCCATGTTCGAGGCCATCGCCCTGAGGGCCGGTTACCGAGTGGGCCTGTACAGCAAGCCGCACCTGGTGCATTTTGAAGAGCGCTGCCGCGTCAACGGCACGATGGTGGCGCCCGGCGAACTGCTGCCGCACTTCGAGGCCGTGGAAGCTGCGCGCGGCGAGATCACCTTGACCTACTTCGAGTTCACCACCCTGGCCATCATGCGGCTGTTGTCGCAGGCCGAGCTCGATGTGGTCGTGTTGGAAGTGGGTTTGGGCGGTCGGCTGGACGCGGTGAACATCATCGATGCCGATGTGTCCATCATCACCAGCATCGACCTGGACCACATGGACTACCTGGGCCCCGACCGCGAGAGCATTGGCCGCGAAAAGGCACACATCATGCGCGGTGGCCGTGCGGCGGTGGTGAGCGACCCGATGCCGCCGGCCTCGGTGGTGGCGCATGCGCAGGCACAGGGCGCCGACCTGTGGCTGGCCGGGCGTGACTTCGCCCATGCCGGCGACCGTCAGCAATGGCAGTGGAAGGGCCGTTCGCGGCGGTATCACGCGCTGTCGTACCCGGCCCTGCGCGGCGCCAACCAGCTGATCAACGCCGCGGGTGTGCTGGCAGCCTTCGAGGCACTGAGCAACCGTTTGCCCATCACCGCGCAGTCAGTGCGTGAAGGCCTTGCCCTGGTGGAGCTGCCCGGGCGCTTTCAGATCGTGCCGGGGCAGCCGGTCCTGGTGCTCGATGTGGCGCACAACCCGCATGCGGTGGCGACACTGGCGGTCAACCTCGACCAGATGGGCTTCTACCCGCGCACGCTGGCGGTGTTCGGTGCCATGCGCGACAAGGACCTGGCGCAGGTGGTCAAACCACTGTTACCCCTGGTTACGCAGTGGCACGTGTGCGGTCTGCCCACCCCGCGCGCGGCCACCCCGGAGGAGTTGCGCGCCGTGATTCAGGGTGATGGCGCCCAGGGTACTTCGGGGGTATCCGCCGGGATGATCCATCTTCATGAAGGTCCCCTGCAGGCCCTGGAGACGGCGCTGTCCGCTGCAGACCCGGCGGATAGAATCTTGGTTTTTGGCTCTTTTTGGACTGTGGGTGGCGTGACCGCCCATGGCCTGCCCAAACTGGGATCGGCGCACGGCCGCTAGTGCGGTGCCCGACCACCGACCTCCACGATGGCCCTGCTGAAATTCCTGCGTCGCCCCGGTTCTTCAACGGACACCGCAACTGCGGGGGCCTCCTCTGCCGCCGAGCAGGCGGTTCAAGCGGCTCGGCAGCAAGCGCGACGTCGACTGTTGGGCGCCGTGGTGCTGTTGGGCGTCGGCATCATCGGCTTCCCGCTCGTGTTCCAGACGCAGCCCCGCCCGATCCCGGTGGACATCCCCATCGAGATTCCCAACCGCGACAAGGTCGCGCCCATGGGCGCCGGTGCCTCCGTGGCTGAAGCACCCGCTCAGGTGCCGCCTGTGCAGGAGCCGCCCGTGCAGGTACCGCCCGTTTTGGGCGAAGCGCCTTCAGGTAAGGCGGCGCCCACGGCGGTGGCTGCCGAAGCCACCAAGCTTGCCACCGCGCCGGTGGAGGTGGAGGTGCTGCCGCCAAGCCGGGCCGAGGCCGGAGGGGCTACGGGCAAGGAAGCACAGAAAGATGCGCAGAAAGACACTCAAAGGGACACCGACAAGGATCGCGGCCGCTTCGTGGTGCAGGCCGGCTCCTACACCGACGTGGACGCTGTGCGCGAGGTGCGCAACAAGCTCGAGCGCATGGGCTTGAAGACGTACACCCAGGCGGCGGTGATCGAGGGCATGACGCGCGTACGCGTCCGGGTGGGCCCCTTCAATTCGAAGCAAGAGGCCCAGGACGTTCAGAACAAGATCAAGGCCGCGGGCGTGGCGGCCTCGCTGCTTCAGTTGTAAGGGCGCCGACTCGCGATGCAGCTCCTGGACATGCCCGCTGTGGACGTGGCCATGCTGATCGTGTTGGCGG
>JBEAWD010000172.1:0-4263 GCA_041160585.1 Pseudomonadota bacterium
TGCCGAGTGGGGCCAGTTGTTGCCGCTACCTGGCGAAGAAGCAGCCTGGAACGCAGCAATTCCTGCTGAGGTCAAGCGGCGAATGCAGCAGCTGCTGGCCTGACCAAGCATCGGAATCTGATTGTTGAGTCGCCGGCCGAACTGTTCCTGGCCAATCTTCAGCGCCGGGTTCGCAGCCAACTAGCGGGTAAAGCTTGATTTGGTTGCACGGGTCAATCGCATACCCATTCAGTCGGCGGGCAGACTGGAATTAGCAACTTTAGGTCCTTAAACGTAAAGACTACTGGTCGCGCATTACAGTCACCAGATGAATGGAAAGTTGCTGATCGTTGGAGGCGTATTGGCTGGCTTTGGGGCCATGTTGGGGGAGTTACTGCTGCAAAGCGCATGGGGGGCAGCGCTTGGAGCCAGTTTGGGTCCATTGGTAGCCCACTTGCTCTATCGACGAAGCGACTCCTGAGTGTTTGTGGAGAGAAAGTCATGCCAAGCATGCGAACTCTGTTCTTGCTCCTGGCCCTCGCCTTCACGGTGGCGACAATCCTGTTGACGGCTGAAGCGATGAACGGCCTTGAGGCGTGGTTTGAGTCCCTTTCGACTATCCAACAGTATTGGTTACCGAGGCTCTTGATCCCGGCATCGGCTTTGCTTGCTGCCTTGGGGGGCGTTAGCGCATACCGACGGCGCTTGCGTGCAGACTGACATGGGCATTCACCAAGTCGGCGATGTGACCATCCAGCCCCGCCATCGGCTGACGTGCCACTGCGGCTCGGTGGTGCTCGTTCCCCGACCAGTATGGCTATAACGTAGGCCGTCTGGAAGGCGTCAACCTTTTCTGATTCCTGATGTTCCGGTCAATGATGGAGTGAACCATCCGGCAGACCGAAACGCGCGCGCATGACCATCCCAGTGTTTGCCCCGGCCGATTCAGACCGCGTTTTCATGACGCTTGAGCACGGCTGCTCGCCAGATCACAGTGTAAGGAACTGAGCATGATGACGGGAATCTACGCCGGCTTGTGTGGGTTGTTGTTGGTGGTGCTGTATCTGCGCATCAGCCAGCGGCGTTTGACCGCCAAGATCGGCTTGGGAACAGGCGGGGATGATGAGCTGGAGCGACGAGTT
The DNA here is from genome assembly GCA_041160585.1 of Pseudomonadota bacterium. Taxonomy (GTDB): domain Bacteria; phylum Pseudomonadota; class Gammaproteobacteria; order Burkholderiales; family Burkholderiaceae_C; genus RFTU01. The sequence goes on from JBEAWD010000172.1 coordinate 1,122, forward strand.
CGTGCCCATGGAAACTTCATCGAATCGGTTCCGTTGGCTCTGGTGCTGCTCTTTCTGTTTGAACATGCAGGGGCTGAAGCCGCCTATGTTCATGCATTTGGCATCGCCCTGGTGGTCTCACGAGTGGCGCATGCGCAGGGCATTTCCAAGACGTCTGGTCGTTCAACCGGCCGGTTCTATGGCTCCATCGGCACGGTTCTGGTGATTGCCGGGCTTTCGCTAGCAGTGTTGGGACAGGCGTTGAACTGAGATGCTCGGCTTGATTCACCCCTGACCCACATAAGCCCTTACCATCTACCGCATGGCCTTCTCAGAACACGAACGTGCGGCCAACCATGCCGCGCTGAAATGGTTCCTGGCCAGACGGTCACCGCCCGAACAGATTCGCGCGCAGCTTGATTTCGGCTATGCCATCGTCGGCCATGCCGTTGACCTCCACGAGATCCGACCCGACTGGCGGGATCAGTCCATCTATCGGCAACGTGCCTTCGCCCGGGTCCGGTACGTGCGTGCTCAAGATCATTGGCGCTTGTATTGGATGCGAGCGAGCCTGAAGTGGTGCCTGTACGAACCCCAGCCCGTGCATGAATCGCTTCAGGACGCCCTGGCCACCATTGATGAAGACGGCTACGGCTGCTTTTTTGGGTGAGACTTCTGCAGGTCCGCCTCGCTGAGGGCACCACCGTCATCGAGGAAACGCTAGGAGCTGGGTCAAGATGAAACTCGTGCGTCTAATCTGTACCGCCTGGGTGCTTGCTGCGAGCACGGCATCTGCTCGGGAAGTCGTTGAGGCAAAGTTGCCGAGATCGACGGAAGGCGCGAGCGCCGCGATTCGGGGCTTGGTTGATGCAGCCCCACAACCCAACGGCCGGGCCCTGCTCGTCTTTCCCGGCTGGCCCGGCATTCCGCGAATTGAGGTTCAAGATGGTCGTCCGACCTTCCTGTACCTACAACAGCACGTGCAGGACATGAGGCACATCCTCCACGCCGCGGGCATCTCCATCGTCACAGTCGATTGCCCGACTGACCAGTGGGGCGCTCGCGGATTCACACCCACCGCCTGCGACGACCGCTATCGATCCAGCGAGCAACATGCACAGGATGTGAGTGCATTGATCGATCGCATCCGCGAGACGCAGGGGTTCAAGTCCTTTTATGTCATGGGGCACAGCTATGGTGCAGTCAGCAGTCATTGGCTGGCGATTCGACTGGGAGAGGCGTTGTCGGGCAGCATTCATTCGGCCACGCAGTCTGTCCCCGGAGGCGGCGCATTCACGCAGTACGCCTATTCGGTGGCCGACATCAAACCCAGCCAATTACCCAAGACCAGCATCTACCTGCACCACCGGGACGACCTCTGCCGCTTCACGCCTTACGACTTTGCACAGAAGCAAGCCGTCAATGGGCTCATGACAGTGGTGGGGGGCAATCGTTGGGCTGAACCCTGCGGCAAGGCGAGCTTCCACAGCTATGCCGGCCGCAGCACCCAGGTTGGACAGGCGCTCGTGAAGTGGATGAATGAAGGGATCATCACCGCTGTGATCAAGGGGGCGGACGACTGAGGCCCCGCCCAGTCCCGATCGCCTTCTCTCCTTTCCCCGGACATCCCAGGACACAGGCGCGGCAGGACCACCGGCCGGCAGGCGACACAACGCAGCAGGCCGCCCACCCTGCTACACTTGAAGGCTTTTCGGGGTGTAGCTTAGCCTGGTAGTGAACGCTTACATACAACGTGACAGGACGGTGGTTCATCCTGCCACAACCCGGTTGTTCCAGCACCATCCCGGTGACCACGCTGCCGAGGTCAAAGTTGCACACTCCCCAGTGCACTACAGGCCTGTGGGTCCTGCCCTGAGATCCCGACAAATTTAGGCCTTGGCGTGAATGTCCGGCTAAAGGACCACACGTGGTGGGCCCATGGCGCGTGAAGGCCCCAGCCCTTCCATGATCCGCAGAGTGCCGGCTTGAACACCACACTGAGCTACAGCACACTGGCCCGGTAAGCGGCGGATGCGCGAGTCGTGAGGCAGCAAATGAGCCCTGCGGCTTGGCGCAATCGCTAACCGGGAGATGGCTCGAACAGTCAGTATCACTGAGCCGTCACCGACAACGCCCTCGCGGTGGCCTGCAAGTGCTTGGCCATCTTGGTCTCAACTTCCCTGGCGGTCCACCGGCTGGACGGAACCGAAATATTCAAGGCAGCAACCGCAAAGCCCTCAGACCCAAGGATAGGCGCCGCCAGTGAGATGTCTCCCATGGCCGCCTGATTGGTGAGGATCGCATATCCTTTGAAGGCCGCCTGCTCGATCCGTGCGACCAACTGGTCATGCCGACTTTCCGTCTGGGGAGTCAAGGGTTCAAACTGGCTCGATGCCAAGATTCGATCTCGGTCCTCAGGGGCCATCGTGGCCAGGATCGCGGTTCCGGAAGCCGTGAACACAGCGGGCAGTCGGCTACCAACAGCAACTCGAATGTTCATCAGGTGGGGGCTCACAACACGGGCAATCAAGACAATCTCGTTGCCATCCAACTCCTGTAGGTTTACCGTTTCCTTGAAGGCCGCACTCAACTCCTGCAGGTACGGCATCGCCTTTGCAATCAACTCATGCTTGCGCACATAGTTGTATGAAAACTTCAGCAATCGTGAGGTCAGCGCGTAGGCCTTGGTACCCGGAGCCCTAGACAGATAACCCAGCGCTTCAAGCGTGTAAACCATCCGCTGCGTCGTGCTGCGATCGAGTCCGCTCTCCCTGGAAATCTCGGCGAGAGTCATCTCGCGCTTGGGACCATCGAAGACGCGCAAAACCTTGAAGCATTTGGCAACTGACCCTACGAACAGCGGCGAGTCGGAACTTGGCAGGGACAAAGAACGTCCTCCGGTTACGGCTGAGGTTCACTCAGGCTTCACAGCCAGGGTCGTGCGGCAAAAGAGGCCACCACCGATTCGGCCCAGGATGTCAGCATCCAAGTGGTCAATACGATGACCCCGCACCAAACCTGCGCGGCTGTGAGCCTGGATCACCTCGCCCACCACGAGGGCCGACTGACGATTGCCAAAATACTCGATGCGGCGCAGAACGCACTCGAAGTGAAGCGGAGCCTCCGCGATCCGCGGGGGCCGCACACGGACGGAGGGCAGGAG
>JBEAWD010000179.1:0-6146 GCA_041160585.1 Pseudomonadota bacterium
AAGACGGCATACGCGATAGACTACCGTCTCGTGGGCTCGGAGATGTGTATAAGAGACAGCTCTTGGCTGAGCAGGCCGACATCGGCCTGGCCACCGTTTACCGCGTGCTGATGCAGTTCGAACAGGCCGGCCTGCTCACGCGCAGCAATTTCGAGAGCGGCAAGGCGGTGTTCGAACTCAACCAGGGGCAGCACCACGACCATCTGGTGTGCCTGAGCTGCGGCCGGGTTGAGGAGTTCTACGACCCCGCCATCGAGGCCCGCCAACGTGCGGTGGCCCAAGAACGGGGCTTCGAATTGGCCGACCACAGCCTGTCGCTTTATGCGGAGTGTCTGAAGAAGGACTGCCCGCATCGCCGGGCCTGAACGCGCTGGCGCAACGGTCGCCAGCCTGGGCTTTCGCCAGCAGGGTCGCGGCACGGCCGGCGGCCGTGCTCAGTCCTCGTCGCCGCTTTCCATCGCCGCCTGGTGGCGGCTGAGGAACTCCTGGTAGGTGTCGATCCCACGCAGCTGCAGGATGGTGTTGCGCACGGCCGCCTCGACCAGCACGGCCAGGTTGCGACCCGCGTCCACCGCGATCACCACCTTGCGCACCGGCAGGCCCAGGATTTCCTCGTACAGGGGTTCATGCGGCAGGCGCTCGAACTCACGCTCCATGGTCTCGCGCCGCACGAGGTGCACGATCAGCTTCAAGCGCATCTTTCGACGCACCGCCGTTTCGCCGAAGATGGCCTTGATGTCCAGCAGGCCGATGCCGCGCACCTCCATGAGGTTCATCAGCAGGGCCGGGCAGCGGCCTTCGATGGCGGTCTGCGACACGCGGAACAGGTCCACGGCGTCGTCGGCCACCAGCCCATGACCGCGCGAAATCAGCTCCAGCCCCAGTTCGCTCTTGCCCAGCCCGGATTCGCCCGTGAGGAGCACGCCCAGGCCCAGGATGTCCATGAACACGCCGTGGCGCGTGGTGCGCTCGGCCAACAACTCGCCCAGGTAGGCACGCAGCACGTCGATGACGTGGCCGGCTGAAACACCGGTCTGGAACAGCGGGATCTCGGCCCGGTCGCACATGGCCACCAGGCGATCGGGTGGCGTCTGCGCGTCGGCCACCACCAACACTGGCGGCTCCAGGGTGACAATGCGAGAAATGCGGCGCTCGGCCACGTCGGCCGACGGGTGGCTCAGGTAGGCCACTTCTCGAGCCCCCACGAGTTGCACCCGATACGGATGGATGTAGTTCAGGTAGCCGATCAGGTCGGCTGCCGAGCGCGCCTGTGCGAGCGCCGCTTCGGCGAAGTGGCGCTCGGGGTGCGCATGCCCGGCCACCCACTCCCAGCGCAGGGACTCGCGGTGTTCCTCGAACAGCGCCTCGGCGCTCAGCAGCGCCTGGCGGCGGCGGTTCGTTGCGCGCTCGGGCGGGTTCAAGCCACCGACTTCAAGGGTTGCCACTCCTGAATCAACCTGTGCACCGTGGCCGCATCGGGCTCGGTCTTCAGGCGCTCACGCAGAGTGCGGTCGCTGAGCAACTCAGCGATCTCGGAGAGGATCTCCAGGTGCCGCTGAGTGGCCGCCTCCGGCACCAGGAGCACGATCAGCAGGCTCACCGGCTCATCGTCAGGGGCATCGAAGGCGATGGGCTCGCGGGCACGGATCACTGCGGCCATGGGATTCTTCAGTCCCTTGATCCGGCCGTGCGGTATGGCCACGCCGTGCCCAAGCCCCGTGGAGCCCAATCGTTCGCGCGCGAACAGGTTGTCGCTGACCGTGGCCCGGGGAATCGACTGCAGGTTTTCGAAGAGAAGGCCGGCGTGCTCGAAGACGCGCTTCTTGCTGGTGACGTCCACATCCACCAGCACATGGGCAGGCGGCAGGATGGCGGCGAGTCGGTTCATGGCGCGTTCCGGTGAGGTCGATGATTATAGGAACGCGTCCAGGGTTTAGGGCAAAGGGAAATGGCGGGTGGGCAAGGCGCCTGCGCCAGGGGATTGGCGCGGCCCCAAGGAACAAGGGGTGGCATGCGCCACCCCTTGAGAATCTCACCCCGAGGGGCATGGCCCAGGCCCTCAATCGTTGAGGGACAGGCTGCGTTTGGGTGAGTCGTGGTGGTGGTCCTGCACACGGTCCTTGTGGCGCACCACCTGGCGGTCGAGCTTGTCCATCAACTGGTCGATGGCGGCATAAAGATCTTCGTGGCTTTGCTCGACAAAGATGTCGCGGCCCTTGACGTGGAGCGTGACCTCGGCCTTCTGCCGCTGCTCCTTCTCCTTCTTCTTCTCCACGCTCAGGATCACGTTCACGTCGACCACCTGGTCGAAATGGCGCGTCACGCGATCGAGCTTGTTGAGGACGTACTCGCGCAGGGGGGGGGTCACGTCCAGGTGATGGCCGCTGATCGTCAGGTTCATCCAGACCTCCTTCCAAGAGGGTTGATGAGGGTTGAAGGGTGTTCACACACCCGCCCATCGGGCTCCTGCGGCGCCATTGAACCTGGCCATTCCGCCTGGTTTGTCAGCCCGATGTCAGGCCCAGTGTGCGCCCGAAAACCCGGCTTGGCAAGCCCGTGGCGGGGCCCTGCGCGGCGCGCTGCGGGCTGGGGTTTCCAGACCCTTGATCGACCGCAATGCACCGGTGCGGTGCCATAATCCGGGACACGAGAACTACCGGAGCCACGCTTGGACCCCAGTCACCCTTGGTGACCGTCCCCTGCGCTGCGGTCGTGCCAGGCCCTGTCGGCCAGCCGACCCCTTCGAGCCCAAGCGGCTCATGCCACCTTCCCGCGCGGGGCTGACGGAATCCACCTTCCCTCACAACCCCGACCGCGCACCACCTGTTGCCCACCTGTTCGATGGGTCAGACCGCGCGGCCAAGCGGAGACGCGGCACATGCTCAATGTGTTCACGCTGGACAACGGCGGCCAACGCGGCCGGCTATTGCAGCAGGAAATCCATGGACCCGACGACCTGGTGCGCCTGTCGCCGATCTGGGTCGACCTTGAATCGCCTTCCCCTGAGGAAAAGGCCTGGGTGTCGGCCCGCTTCGGCCTGACCATCCCTGAAGACGCGGTGGACGAGGACATCGAGGAGTCGGCCCGCTTCTATGAGGAGGACAACGGCGAGCTGCACATTCGCTCGGACTTCCTGGTCGACGATACCGAGGGGCCGCGCAACGTGCGGGTGGCCTTCATCGTGCGCGCCGGTGTGCTGTTCTCGGTTCGAAACGAGGACATCCCCGTGTTCCGCCTGCTGCGCCTGCGTGCGCGGCGCATCCCCGCCCTGATCGAAGACGCCAAGGATGTGCTGCTCAAGCTCTACGACGCAGACGCCGAGTACTCGGCCGACACGCTGGAGGGGATCTACGACAAGTTGGAACAGGTCAGCGCACGCGTGCTCAAGCAGGATGTCAACGATGAGGCGGCAGCCCAGGTGCTGTCAGCCATCGCGCGCGAGGAAGACCTCAACGGCCGTATCCGGCGAAATGTGATGGACACGCGGCGCGCCGTGAGCTTCATGATGCGCAGCCGCATGTTGGGTGCCGAACAGTTCGAGGAGGCCCGCCAGATCCTGCGCGACATCGACTCGCTCGATTCGCACACCGCATTCCTGTTCGACAAGATCAACTTCCTGATGGACGCCACGGTGGGCTTCATCAACATCAACCAGAACAAGATCATCAAGATCTTCTCGGTGGCCAGCGTGGCCCTGCTGCCGCCCACGCTGATCGCCAGCATCTACGGCATGAACTTTGAATTCATGCCCGAGCTGAAATGGGAGTACGGCTACCCCTTTGGGATCGCGCTGATGCTGGCCTCGGTGGCCGCACCCTTCATCTACTTCCGCCGCAAGGGCTGGCTGCGCTGATCACCGCGCAGCGACGGCATTGAAGCGCACCGAAAAACGCGTGCCCGGGTGGGTCTGGCCCGGGCTGCGCGGGCGGCTGTCCTCGATGCTGACCTGGCCCCCGTGGCGCTCGACGATCTCCCTGACGATCGCCAGCCCCAGGCCGGAGCCGTCGACCTCGGTGCCCAGGGCCCGATAGAAGGGCTGGAACACGAGTTCGCGCTCGGCCTCGGCAATGCCCACGCCGGTGTCTTCAACCTGCAGCACCGCCACGCGACCATAGTAGTCGTGCAGCAACCGAACCGTCACCGAGCCTCCGCTGGGCGTGTAGTTCAGGGCGTTGTCCACGAGGTTGCGCACGAGTTCGCGGATCAGCACCGGTTGGCCCAACAGTTCAATCGGGGCGCGGCCCGGCGGGGGCGCAGGGGGGGCCTCATAGCCCAGGTCGATGCGCTGGTCCAGCGCACGCTGAACGAAGTCCTCGACCGTTTCGAAGGCGATGGCCTGCAGGTCCACCCGCTGTCGCCGAAGGGCCTGCTCGGGGTCTTCGGCACGGGCCATGGCCAGGAGCTGGTTGACCATGCGCGTGGCGTTCTGCGAGGCCCTTGAAATCTGCTGAAGGCTGAGGCGGGCGTGTTCGGTCTCGCCGCCCTGCAGCATCTCGCGCTGGGCCAGTTCGGCCTGCATCCGAAGGCCAGCCAGCGGTGTCTTGAGCTGGTGCGCGGCATCGGCCAGGAATCGCTTCTGGGTGGCCACCGACTCCTCCAGGCGAGCCAGCAGGTCATTGATGGCACGCACCAGTGGAGCGACCTCTTCGGGCGCGTCTCGTTCATCGATCGGCGACAGGTCCTGGCTGCGCCGCGCACGGATGCGCCGCTGCAGCACCTCCAGCGGCGCCAACCCGCGGGTCAGGGCCATCCACACCAGCAACACGGCCAGGGGCAGGATGGCGTACTGCGGCAGCAGCACGCCCTTGAGCACTTCGGTGGCCAGTAAGCTGCGCTCGCCCAGGGTCTCGGCCACCTGCACCAGGGGCGGCTGCTCACCCGCGCGCTCCACGCGCTCGGGCAGCCACATCCAGGCCACGCGCATGGGCACCTCGTCGACCTCGATGTCGGCCAGCAGGATGCGGTCGTTGACCGTGCCCTTGAGAACCGGATCCAGCGCCGACAGCTCCCGGGGCGGCAAGGGGATCAGGGCGTTGCCTGCCACCAGTTCCCCGCCCAGGCCGAGTACCTGGATCTGCCGATGGCCATCGGATTGGCCCGCCAACAGTGCATCAGCCGGCACGCGCAGTCCCACACGTGGCGTGGCCGTGGCCCCCTCTTCGGGGGCTCGAACCAACTCGCGCGCCAGCGCCTGCACCAGGTACTCCAGCTCCCGGTCATGGGGCTTGTTGGCGATGTTCTGGGAAATCAACCAGGTCAGCGCCACACTCAGCGGCCACAGCAGCAGCAGGGGCACCAGCATCCAATCCAGCATCTCGCCGAACAGCGAGCGCTGGGAACCTCGGCGGCGCGGCGCCCGCGTGGTCGACTCAGCCAGGGATCTTCTCCAGGCAGTACCCCAAGCCGCGCACCGTCGCGATGCGAATGGGTCCCTGCTCGATCTTCTTGCGCAGGCGGTGGATGTAGACCTCGATGGCGTTGTTGCTCACCTCGTCGCCCCACTCGCACAGGCGCTCGACCAGCTGGTCCTTGCTCACCAGGCGGCCGGCGCGCTGCAGCAGCACTTCCAGCAGGCCCAGCTCGCGTGCGCTGAGCTCGACCATGGTGTCGTGGATGTAGGCCACGCGCCCCGTGGTGTCGAAGGTCAGGGGCCCGTGCTTGATCACGTTGCTGGCCACGCCCATGCCGCGCCGGGCCAGGGCCCGCACCCGGGCCTCCAGCTCCTGCAGGGAAAAGGGTTTGGCCATGTAGTCGTCGGCCCCCAGGTCCAGGCCCTTGACGCGCTGTTCCACGCTGTCAGCCGCGGTGAGGATGAGCACCGGCGTGGCGCTGCCGCGCGCGCGCAGCTTCTTGAGCACATCGAAGCCATGCAGGCGGGGCAGGCCCAGGTCCAGAATGAGCAGGTCGAACTCCTGGGTGGACAGCGCAGCGTCGGCCTCTGAGCCGCTGGCCACATGGTCCACCGCATAGCCGTTACCACGCAGCGTACGCAGCAGGCCATCGGCCAGCACCTGGTCGTCTTCCGCTATCAGGATGCGCATGTCGCCGGTCTCCTCTCGAGGGCAGCGGCCGCTGAGGCGGTCGGCCCTTTCCTTGTGGGTGTTTCGCCTGATTCTAGAGAGCGCGCACCCCGCCACCCTTGCGGG
>JBEAWD010000191.1:0-31090 GCA_041160585.1 Pseudomonadota bacterium
ACCAACGACTTCTTCGCTGCCTTCAATGCTCGGGTGCAGGCCGATGCGGCCGCGGCAGGAGAGCCGGTGCCGGCGCCGCCCGGCGCCGCTGACTCCGGTTCAGTCGTGCCGCCGGATCCGACCACTGCGACGGGCGGCGCGGGCCTGCCCACGTGGGTGTGGATCGCCGGCGGAACTGCGCTGGCGGTACTGGCTGCGATCGCCCTGGGCCGCTGAGGGTTGAATACCCACTTATGCATTTCTGAACATATCGCCAAGGCGTGAACGATTGCAAAGAATCCGGCCCCATTGCGTATTCCAAAACACAAAGGAGCTGGTTCATGTCGTTTCATCGCGCCCGTCGCCGTGTGGTTGGTCTTATGGCCACGGCCACCTTGGCCTGGCTGGCTTGGCACCCATCGGTGCGCAAGCCCAGACCGGTCGTTTCATCGTGATGGCCTCCACCACCTCGACCGAACAGTCCGGCTTGTTCGCCCACCTGCTGCCGGCCTTCAAGCAGGCCTCGGGCATCGACGTGCGGGTGGTGGCACTGGGCACCGGCCAGGCGCTGGACACCGGTCGTCGCGGCGACGCAGATGTGGTCTTCGTGCACGACCAGGCGGCCGAAGAGAAGTTCGTCACTGAGGGTTTTGGCCTGAGGCGCCAAGCCGTGATGTACAACGACTTCATCCTGGTGGGCCCGAAGGGTGACCCAGCCGGCGTGAAGGGCCGCGACATCGCCGAGGCCATGCGCAAGCTGGGTGCCAGCAAGGAAGGCTTCGTGTCGCGGGGCGACAAGAGCGGCACACATGCGGCGGAGCTGCGTTACTGGAGGGCCGCGGGCGTGGACGTGGCGGCGACCAAACCCGCCGGCTACGCCGAGTGCGGCTGTGGCATGGGCCCGGCTCTCAATATTGCTGCCTCCAAGAACTCCTATGTTCTGACCGACCGCGGCACCTGGTTGAACTTCAAGAACCGTGCAGACTTGGCCGTGTTGGTGGAAGGCGACCAGCGACTGTTCAACCAGTACGGTGTCATGGTGGTCAATCCGGCCAGACATGCCCATGTGAAGGCCGATCTGGCCCAGGCATTCGTCGATTGGGTGGTGTCACCGGCTGGTCAAGCCTCCATCGCGGGCTACAAGATCGGAGGCGAACAGCTGTTCTTCCCGAACGCCAAGCCCTGACGACGCAGCACCGGCAGACATCACACAGATCACTCGCAAACGCCAGCCGGCGTTGCGCGACCCACCTTCAGACCAAGGTGGCTGGCCGAAACGCGCTCGGTGCCGGGAACGTTTCGGTGGATGGGGCGATTGACCAACTCGGCGCGGCCATCCGTGCCGCGCACCACCAAGGTACTGGTGCCGCCACCGTCCAGGTTGATGCCCTCGCTGGCGCCCAAGGACTTCAGCCAATGGGCCAGGTCGTGCAGCGTGGCGCCCAGGCTGTAGTCGAACTGTCGACCGTCGACCACGAGGAGCCACATCCACCGTCCGTCGGCTGAGACCCCCACGGCGGTGCGGGGGTGCACGGATGGCACCACGGCCTTGGGCGCCACATCGGCGCCTTCGCGCAGCACGATGTCGAATCCACCGACCGCGTTGTACACGCCACTGTCCGGAAAAGGCGGGGGCTGGATGCGGACACTGCCATCGTCCATCATCAACAGCGCCGGGTACTCCCGCGAAGGGCCAGACACGACACGGCCACGGCTGACCTGAAAACCCACCACATCGAGCAGTAGCCCCTCCTGCGCGACCACCGGGCCGAATGGTGCAGCGTTGATGGCCAGGTGCAGGCCGTGCTGCTCCAGAAAGGTGCTCGTCTTGACGCCGAGGGTCTCCGGCGTGTGGCGCCCCGGGGGTGCGATGGGTGCCTCGCCCGGCGCAGCCGCCGGGGTGGCCAGCCACTGCAGGCACGGCATTCGAAGGTCTACGCGAGCCACATGCAGCACCGCCTGCCGCGGCACTTGCACCTGTATGCGGGCCAGGTCAACGCCGGGAAACCGTGTCGACCAATCAGGCCTCAGGGCGAAGCCGTCCTCGCCAGAGGGCGCACCCGGCCGCAGCGGGACGCGCATGTCCTCACGCCGGTCCAGCAGCAGTTCAACGGATGTCCAAGGCTCGGTCAGCTCCACCGACAGCGGGCCGCGCTGCGGCTGACGGACCAATCGAATCTCCTGCCACGACCCGAAATTCTCAGTGCCGTCGGTGCCCTGGCGTTTGCCGATCAGACGGTAGCGGCCGGGTGGAAGATTCGGCGTGGTCCAAACGGTGGTGGTCGATGCGGCCGTGGGCTGCATGACCCACGGTGCCGGCCGCCAGCCGAGGGTAAAGCGCGGCGAGTGCGCTGGCCCCTGCCGTTCGTACCAATGCTTCAACTCCTGCGGATAGCGCTGCAACACACCTCGGCTGAACCACAGGACGTGCCCGCCCTGCCCCAAACCATCAACCAACTCCATCGAACGACGCAACTGGTCCCAGGAAGAGTCGGGACCGTCGCCGACGACTCGGATGCCGGCCACCAACTCTGAAGGCCGGTAGGCGCTGCGGGCCTGCACCGCGGCTGTCTGTTCCCGCCAGGTGGCCTCAAAGGTTTCGTAGCTCGTTCGATAGGCCTGAGGGATCACTTCATCCCAATGCGGCACCACACGGCGTGCACCCTCGCTGCGAGGCAGCGTACCCCGCAGGCGGTCGGCCTCAGACCATGCCGTCCAGCGAGGCCAGTCCAGCAAGTGGTGTTGCCAGCTCCAGGGATAGACGGCCGGGCTCAGCGAAATCACAAGGCCCGGCCGACGGGCTCGAACCTCCTGCACGAACCACCGTGCGTACTCGTCGATCTTGGATGCACGCCAGCGCATCCAGGCCGGATCGTTGTGGTCGTTCGGGGGCTGCGCGCCTCGATGCTCAGCGGCGTAGACGCTGCGGGTGTAGTCGTCATAGCCCATGGTCACATGCGGCCAAACGATGCGGTCATCGAGTTGCACGCCGTCAAGATCGTAGCGATCGATGGCTTCGAGCACCAGGTCGAGCAGCAACTCCCTCGCACTTGGATGCAGTGGGTTAAGCCACACAAAACCGTTGGGCGCAATCTCACTGCCCTGCAGGTTCCGGCTGAGCCAATCCGGCTTGAGGCGGCGCAGGTGGTTCATGGTGGACTGATGCGCTGCCATGAAGCCGTATTCGAACCAGGCGATGGCCACCAGCCCCTGACGGTGAGCCTCGGTGACGGCTTCGTGCAAAAGGTCTCGCGCAGGCTGCGTGCGTGATGCAGGCGCATCCTTCGGGTCCTGCTCGATACCGCTTGGCCGTTGCGCTACGCCGATGGCGCGGCGCAAGGCCTCCGAGGGAAACTGCGTGTAACCGTTCTTCCAAGCTTCGATGTAGACCGTGTTCAGTCCGATTTCACGCAGGCGCTGCATGGTGCGCGCGGTGTTCTGCGGTGTGGACAGTGCATCGTTGGCGGTGGTGGTGAGCCAGGTGCCGCGCACCTGGGGACGACTGGCCGGCGAGGTGGCGGGCTGGGCAGATGGGCTTGTGGACAGCGGGGCCTCAGCCGTCTGGGAACGGGCAGTGCTTGCCCACAGAATGGCCAACAGGCACAAGACTGCGCCATGGGCCGCCCAAAGAAGGACAAACCGCCGGGAGTTTGGGAGTCGCCGCATCATCGAGGTCACCGTTTGCGGATGGTATCCGTCGCATCGCCCAGGCACCGGCCCTTTGCAAGGAGAATGGAGATTCACTTCGAGAAGTCCATGCATCCCATCTCCCACATGCGACGCGAGGCCTTGCAGTCAGCGTCGGTGGTGGCCGAACTCCTGCAACAGGATGACGCCACGCTGAACACCCTGACGGCTTACCTCCAGCGCCGCGCACCGCCACACATCGTCACCATCGCCCGCGGCAGCAGCGACCACGCAGCAGCCTTTTTTGCCTACCTGTGCATGCTGCGAATGGGGCGCTACGTCACCTCTGTGCCGCCTTCCCTGCTGAGCCTGCATCAGGCACCGCTTCAGCGCTCGGGAACGCTGGCCCTGGCCTTCTCTCAAAGCGGACGCAGTCCCGACCTGGTCACGGCCACTGCCTACTTCAGCGGACCGGACAGCCACAGCGTGGCCCTGGTCAATGATGCGGCCTCGCCCCTGGCCCAACAGGCCCAGACGGTTCTGCCGCTGCACGCAGGTACCGAAGTCAGCGTGGCGGCCACCAAGAGCTTCATCGCCCAGCTGGTGGCGGGCGCCCGGCTGCTGGCCGTGTGGCAGGGCGACACCACGCTGCAGACTGCACTGGCGCAACTGCCCACCTCGCTGGAGGTGGCTGCGCAGCAAGACTGGGGTGAGGCCGTACAGGCCTTCAGCACAGTGGATCGCCTCATGGTGGTCAGCCGCGGCACCGGGATGGCCGTGGCGCTGGAGGCCGCGCTGAAGTTCAAGGAGACCTGCGGCATCCAGGCTGAAACGTTTTCCTGTGCCGAGTTGCGGCATGGGCCGATGGCCCTGATCGACCAAGGCTACCCGCTGCTGATTCTGGCCCCACGGGGACCTGCGCAGGCCGAAATGCGAGCCCTGGCCGCGGAGATGCGCGCACGAGGCGCACGCGTGCTCTTGGCCGCCTGCGGAGATCCACAGCGCGATGAGTTGCCCGCCACCACTGCAGCCCATCCGGATCTCGACCCGGTGTGCCTGATCCAGTCTTTCTACCTGATGGTCGAGGCGCTCTCGCGCAATCGGGGACGCAACCCCGACCAGCCGAGTTTCCTGTCGAAGGTCACGCTCACGAATTGAGTACGGGCTTCAGTCGAGGCCTCACGCGGCGTTCGACGTCACTTGCGGGGGCTTGGAAATGATCCACAGCCCCGCGAACACCAGGGCGCCATTGAGCAGCAGCAACTCCAGTCCAATCCGCCAGGTCTCGAAGATCATCGGCTGCAGCGCATCCAGTACCCCGCAGGCCACCGGTGCGAGCACGGTCATCAGGGGAACCCACCGGTCGCGCACGCGCCGCCTTGTCCACCAACCAAAGGCAAATAGGCCCAACAGGGGCCCATAGGTGTAGCTGGCCACCTTCAGGATTAGGCCGATCATGCTGGGGTCGTCCAACCAGCGAAACCCCATCACCAGCAGAAGGAAGACCGCCGCGTAGGCCAGGTGCACCCGCTTGCGGACGGACTCCTGCTGGGCCGCGCTCCAATCGGTGCGTCGCGCAAAGGACATGAGGTCGTTGCAGGTGGACGAGGTCAGTGCCGTCAGAGCCCCGTCGGCACTGGGAAACAAGGCAGAGATCAAGGCGAGTATGAAGATCACCTGCACGTAGTCCGGCAGGTGTCCCATCACGACGGCGGGAAACAGCCGGTCGCCCCGCTCGGCGATGCCCGCCTGCTGCGCGAACAGCATCAACAGTCCGCCCAGGAACAGAAAGGCCAGCACCACCACCGACATGGCCGTGGCCATGCACACCATGTTGAGCTGTGAGCCTCTGAGGGTGCGCACCGAGATGTTCTTCTGCATCATCTCCTGGTCCATGCCCGTCATGGCAATCGCAATGGCCGCACCCGCCAGCAACTGTTTGAGCCAGTACTCTTTGGCCGCCGGCTCCGTTCCCCATACCCGAGCCAGGCCCTGCTCCTGCATCTGAGTCAGTGCCTGAAGTCCGGAGATGTCCAGGGCCTGCAGAATGAAGACGATGCACGCGCCCAGGCCGAAGAGCATGCCAGCCGTCTGCAGCGTGTCGGTCCACACGATGGTCTTGACGCCACCGCGCCAGGTGTAGAGCAGGATCATGGCCACCATCACCGTGGCGGTCATGCCGAATGAGAGCCCCAAGCGCTCCAGGATCACGTCCTGCAGGATGCGCACCACCAGATACAGGCGCGCGGTGGCACCCAACGTTCGCGACAGGATGAAGAAACCGGCCGCCATGCGCAGTGCTGATGGCCCAAGGCGATCTTCTATCCAGCCGTAGATGGACACCAGACCCAGCCGGTAGTACAGCGGCAGCAACACCCAAGCGACCACCGCATAGCCCAGCAGGTGGCCCATCATGATCTGCCAGTAGGAAAAGCCACTGGCCCCCACCGCACCGGGCACGCTGATGAAGGTCACCCCCGACAGCGAGGTACCGATCATGCCGAAGGCCACCAGCGGCCACGCGCTGTTGCGGTTGCCGACGAAGAACGATTGGTTGTCGGCGCCCTCGGATGTCCGCCACGCCACGGCGAATAACAGGGCGAAGTACAAGAGCACACAGGTGAACAGCACCCACGGATTCAAGTCAGCTCCCGCGAAAGCTCAACCATCCGAAACCGAACACTCAGCCGCGCTGCACGCTTTGGCGGGCTAGCACCCGCCCACTGAGGTAGGTCCACACGAAGTGCGCGGCGGCCTGGCTGGTCAGTTCAGCGTGGTCATATGGCGGACTCACCTCGACGCAGTCCATCCCCACGAAGTTCAGGTCGGCCCAGCCTTCCAGCAGCGTCATCACCTGCGCCGTGCTCAAGCCCGCTGGCTCGGGTGTGCCGGTTCCCGGCGCGTGCGCGGGGTCCAGGCAGTCGATGTCCAGCGTCAGGTACAGGGGTGGATGGCCCGACGCGGCCATGCGCTGGCGAACGGCCTCGATCACTTCGCTCAACTGCCCCGCACCTTCAAGCCCACGCAGTGTCCTTGCCTCATACAGCAAGCCCCCCTCGGTGCGCACGCGCTCGCGCACGCCACGCTCGGCGGCACTGCGGATGCCGATCTGCACCACGCACTCGGGGCGAACCAGTCCCTGCTCGAATGCCTCGTGCAGCCAAGTGCCATGGCCGCTGGGTTCACCGAAATGGTCGTGCCAGGTGTCGCAATGCGCGTCGAAATGGATCAGCGCAAGGGGCTGCCCCACGCGTTCTCGATAGGCCTGCAGCAGCGGCAGGGTCACCGAATGATCACCGCCCAACCACACCATGTGCCGTTGCGCAATCAACTCCCGCACCTGAGGCAGCATGGCCTGCCGCATAGCCGCCAGCGAGGTGTTGGGCATCACCAGGTCGCCATGGTCTTGCAGATGATCCAGAGGCGATACGTCAAAAAAGGGATGAATCCCGTCACACAACATGTGGCTGGCCTGGCGGATGGCGCCAGGCCCATGGCGCGCACCACTGCGGTTGGTGACTGAACCATCCCACGGCAATCCGGCAAGCCCGAACGGCGCCGATTCGGCGGCCGCGCGGCCAAGGGGCGAGATGGCCGGCCGTGCACGCATGAAGGTGGTTTGACTGGAGTAGGGAAACATCATTCAGACAGGCGCAGGCCCGTGGTACTTGCGTTCATTCGGCACTCCACAATTCCCGAGCGCGATGTGCCGCGGCAAGGGAAGGTTCAATCTGCTTCAACTCCAAAGGGCAATCCTCGGGCAAGCCCGCGCGCACGCCCTGGCCCACCAGAGGGTGCAGCAACAGCACGCGCCCTGAGGCTACCACTGGCCTGGGCCCGAAGCGGCGATGCAGCACCGCACCCAAGCGGCCGATTTCCACACCGGCGCGCCGCAACAAGGAAGCGGCTTCAGCGTCACCCAAGTCAGCCGCTTCGGCCACTGCCAATGCCAGGCGGCCCACCTCGCCGCGCTCGCGGCCATAGATGAACTGCCGCGTGCTGGCCCAGTCGGTTCCGCCCATTCGCGCGAACAGGCAGCGCGCCATGGGGCTCTCCACCCACTGCCCAGGCCAGTCGTCCTCGCGCCGCCAGATGGTGGCCAGGGCCTGCTTGGCGATCCAGTAGCCACCGCCTTCATCGCCCAACACAAAGCCGCGGCCACCGGCTCGGTGCCACACGCCCGCCTCGTCGATGTAGGAGGCGATCGAGCCGGTGCCCGCATACACCAGGTAGCCGCCACCGGGCTCATGCGCGGCGCGAAAGGCGATGTCCATGTCGCTGTGGCATTGGACGCAGGCCGCCGGTGCACACAGGGCGCGGGCCAACATCCCCGCCAGCTCCAAGGACGGTGCAGCCCGCGGTTCGCTCACACCGGTCACGCCTGCATACACGCCGCCCACCGTGCTGGGCGACAACTGCTGCGCAAGGGAAGATTGCAGTTCGTCCAGGGCCCGTGACAACTGCAGCCGACCCGCCGGGCTGGACAGGTTCATGCCGCTGAAACCCGTCACCTGCGCCTGCGCCTGGACCCGACCACCGGTGTCCACGGCCGTCCATCGGCACGCGGTGCCGCCGGCATCCAGCCCGATGAAGATCACACCTTGATGAACCATTGGCGGCGCGCCATGAACACGGCGACGGCATAGAAAACAAGGACGAAGCCCAAGGCGAACAGCAGCGACACCTGGACCGGTGGCAGCCCCGAATGATGCAAAGCGGCCACCACGTGGGCCTTCAAACTCGTACCACCCAACTGGGTGAAGGCCAGTGCCTTGGCCACCAAGCCCCCCAGCACGAACAGGAACAGCGCATTCATGCCGAAGTCGACCAAGGGTTGCGCCCACGTCCGCCAACGCGCGCGGCTGACCGCATCGGCCTGAGCGTCGAGCAGCCAGTGAAAGGCGGCGAAGATCAACAGCGCCCACCCAGCGGTGCTGGCCACATAGGCCGGCGTCCAAAGCGATTTGTTGATCGGCATGTTCAGCACCGCCAGCACCTCCCCGGCCCACAGCGAGAGCAGGCCGGCCAGAACCAGCCCCATGCAACGCAGGCCCGGCTCTTGGGCATGCGCCATCCAATGCCCGGCCAGCACACCGGCCAAGAGCGTGGCCACCGCCGGCAGGGTGCTCAACAAACCCTCAGGGTCCCAGGTGCGTGACTTGGCCCACAGGTGTCCGCCCATCAGGGCGCGGTCGATCCAACTGCCCGTGTCCTGCCCGGCCAGCAGCGACCCCACCCGAATGACCCCATCGTCGCCAGGTACCGCAACCGCCAGCATCAGCACGCTGTACAGCACCAGCAGGCCAGCACCCACCAGGGCCTGCCCGCGCCAGGCCAACCAAACCACCACCGGCGCACACAAGATGATGCACAGCCCGATGCGCTGCAGCACACCAGGCCAGCGCAGCGTGTGCCAATCGAAGGCGGGAATTGCGTTGAGCATCACGCCAATGGCGATGATGATCAGGCCCCGACGCATCAGGCCCACACACAAGGCCAGCGGCTTCAATCCCAGGGCTTGCCGCCGCCCCAGGCTCAACGGCATGGCCATGCCACAGATGAACAGGAAGAAGGGAAAGACCCAATCCGTCACGGTCCAGCCGTGCCAAGGCGCGTGCAGCAAGGGTGCATACACGTGGCTCCAGTCGCCCGGATTGTTGACCAGGAGCATCGCGGCAATGGTCGCGCCGCGAAATGCGTCCAGGCTCAACAGTCTTGCGTTGACGGCCACGCCGATGGAGTCACTCATGCGGCCTCCGGTTCCTCAGCTTGTCGGCGCCCAAATCCCTCGGGTACGCGAATGAGCGCGGTCATCAGGAAGGAGGGAATCGCCGCCACCATGACCCAGGTGAAGAAGCCGACATAGCCCAGTTGATCCTGCAGCCAACCGCTCCAGAATCCCGGCACCATCATGCCCAGCGCCATGAAGCCCGTACAGATCGCATAGTGGGCTGTCTTGTGCGCACCGTCGGCGATCAGGATCATCACCATCAGGTAGGCCGCAAAGCCCAAACCGTAGCCGAACTGCTCCACCGCCAAGGCGACGCTGACCACCCACAGCTGCTGCGGTGGCCACAGCGCCATCGCCAGAAACACCAGGTTGGGCAGGTGCATGACCCACACCAGGGGCCACAGGCAGGCCTTCAGGCCAAACCTGGCAATCAGCAGGCCTCCGACGATGCCGCCTACGGTCAGCGCGATCAATCCCACGGTGCCATAGGCCACACCCACTTCCCGGGTAGACAGGCCCAACCCCCCCGCCTCCACCGGGTCCAACAAAAATGGCGCAGCCAACTTCAGCAGTTGCGCCTCGGGGAAGCGGTACAGCAGCAGGTAGGCGATGCCCACGGCGATGGCGGGCTTGCGAAAGAAAGTTCCCAACACACGGAAAAAGTCCACAAACAGCGTGGACTGCACTTGACCGGGCCGGTCATCGGCCGCGTGCGGGAGCCGCCAAGCGTGATAGGCCCCCACCACCAAGAAGAACACGGCCAGGCTGCCCATCACCACCTGCCAGGCCAGCACGGCCGAGCCACTTCGCTCAGCCACTTCGCCGGCCAGCACCACCAGCCCACCCTGCCCCGCGATATTGGCCAGGCGGTAGAAGGTGGAACGGATGCCCACGAAGGCGGCCTGTTGGTGTGTGGGCAGGGCCATCATGTAGTAGCCATCGGCTGCGATGTCGTGGCTGGCGCTGGCGAAGGCCATCAGCCACAGCAGGGCCAGGCTCCAGCGCAACCAGTTTTCCGCGGGCAAGCTCAAGGCCACCATGGCCACCAGCGCACCCACCGCGAACTGCAGCATCCAAATCCAACGCCGTCGCGTGCCCAGCAATTCGATCAGGGGGCTCCACAGCGGCTTGATCACCCAGGGCAGATAAAGCCAACTCGTGTACACCGCGATGTCGGTGTTGGACAGCCCCAGGTTCTTGAACATCACCACACTCAGGGACATGACCACCGCATAGGGCAAGCCCTGGAGCAGGTACAGGCTGGGCACCCACGCCCAGGGGCCGGATTCAGCCTTGAGCGTTGACATCGATCACCTCACCTTCGACCACCACCTGCCGCACCGCCAGCGTAGCCGGGTCCAGCACCACCATATCGGCCCATGAGCCTTGCGCCAGCGTGCCGCGATCGTGCAAGCCCAGGTAACGGGCGGCGTTCGTGCTGACCCTTGCACAGGCCTGAGCCACCGGCAGCCCGATCTGCACCAGGTTGCGCAGCGCCTGGTCCATGGTCAAAGCGCTGCCGGCCAAGGTGCCGTCGGGCAATCGCACTCCGCCCATGCACTTGTGCACGATGTGCTGCCCCAGGGGGTACTGCCCATCGGGCATGCCAGCCGCTGCGGTGGCGTCAGTCACCGCGAACAAGCCCGGCACCGCCCGCAAAGCCGCATGGATGGCACCCGGGTGCACATGCAGAAGATCCGGAATCAATTCGGCATGCTCGGCGTGGGCCAGCGCAGCCCCCACCGCGCCGGGTGCGCGGTGGTGCATCGGACCCATCGCGTTGAACAGATGGGTGAAGCCCGTGGCCCCCCGTTGCAGGGCCTGCAGCGCCTCTTCGTAGGTGGCGCGGGTATGGCCCACCTGCACACGAATACCGGCGGCCACCAACGGCGGAATCAGAGCCAAGTTGCCGGGCACCTCCGGCGCCAGCGTCAGCACGCGGATCGGCGCGATGGCGTGCAAGCGCATCACTTCTTCCAGAGTGGCTGGCTTGGCATACGAAGGTTGCGCCCCCAGTTGGTCTGGGCTGATGTAGGGGCCTTCCAGGTGGACGCCCAGGACACGGGCGCACTGCGGATCACGTTCGATGCACTGGGGAGCCACGGCATGAAGCGCCGCCTCGATCTCGCGCACAGGCGCGGTCATCGTGGTGGCCAGCAAGGCGGTGGTGCCGTGCTGTGCGTGCACACGCGCCATGGCGGTGACGGCGCCACGGCCCTCCATGGTGTCGCGCCCACCACCGCCGTGAACATGGAGGTCGATGAAGCCGGGAACGATCAACGGCGGCGCGCCGGCGCTGCGACTCTCTTGCGCCACGGGCACGCCTTCCACTTTGGTCACACGGCCCGCGAGCCATTGGACGTGGCCATCCACCCAGCCGCCTGGGCCCAGAACCTGACCGTGCAGCGCCGCCGGTGGAGACTGGACGACATGCGTATCCGCATTGACACCCGATGGCTGACGGCGCGTGCTTTCCATCCGCAGATCATCGCTCAAAAGTCTGGCCCGGCTAGCGTCACCGCTGCCTACGCGCCAGATTGGATTAGACTGAAAACGCCCGTTGTTTCAGCCGACTGCCATCATCTATCCCCCCTAAGCTTCAACCCAACGCCCATGCGCGAAGCCGGTACGCGCCAACGCGCCCACCTCTGGTTGTCCACCCTGGTTGCGCCGTACTTGGGCGCCGGCAGGCGGGACTTCAGTTTCCGCCTCTACGAGGGCGAGGGAATCACGCGCACGGGCGAGGGAATGATGTTTCTGTCGCCCGCACGTGGCGAAGTGATCGGCATCAGCCCCGAGTTCATTGCGCTGCGAACCGGCGAAACCCGCTTCGACGTGATCACCATCCAGTTCATGGAGCAGCCCCTGCTGATGGGCCAGCGGGTGAAGCTGCGCTACTACGACATGCGTCGCTTCGACGGTTCGCGCGTGAGCGCCGATCTCGAGTTGGAAAGCGAGTCCCAAGGCGCGTCCTCGGTCGCCGATGTGCTGCGCGTGCGCTTTCCCATCACCTGGCCGGGTCGGGCGCTGCCGCCGCCCATGCGGCGAATGGCGGCAACGATGCAGGTGGCCCAATCGCGCGCCTTGATGACGCTGGTCGAACTGATGGAGTCGCAGATGTGCGACACCTTGCGCAATGTACCCAGCCTGCTGGTGGACGCGGGCGCCCGGCAAGTGCACGTGCGCGAGGTGCCGGAGGAAGTGCTGTTTGGCAAGCCGGTCCAAGGCTCCAGCGTGGCCACCCTCAGCGTCACGGTTCGCACCCGGCGCTTTGCCGGCACCGTTGAGTTGGAGTTCGACGCCGTCAGCGGCACCTTCTGCGTGAAGCTCGGCACCAGCGGGGGCCGAGGCTCTGGTCAGCTGTTTGAGAACCTGCAACCCAGCGGGGTGGCCAAGGTGTTGACCGAGCGGGTGGACGATGGCCGCTGGCGTCTGGTGCACACCGAACCGACGGACGATGCGCTGCCTGCGGCGGCTGCACGGCAACCGACCCAAGCAAGCCAATCGACTCGGTCGCGACAAGCGCCCCCCGCGCGACCCTCGACGCGTCGCTGGCAGTCGTCTTGGATGCTGTTGGTGTTGCTGGGGGCCATTGCCCTCGTGTTCTACGCCACCGACGGCGCCGGCCTGTTCCGTTTGTTGGGGCACAAGACCTGAGCGCTCGCTGGCCGGTATGGGGCCAGATTTCTCACCGGCTCAGGGGCGTTCCTATACTGCGCGCTCCTACAGCCCGGATCTGCGCATGGCCCTGAACTTTATCTGGATCGGCTTCATCCTTATCGGCTTCGCCGTGGCCGCGGTGAAGGTGATGATGGGCCAGACCGCGCTCTTCGGTCAGATGCTCACCGGCCTGTTCGACATGGCCAAGACGGGCTTCGACATCTCGCTGGGTCTGGTGGGCGTGATGACGCTGTGGTTGGGCATCATGAAGATCGGCGAGCAGGCCGGTGTCATCGAGGTGTTCGCGCGCGGTGTGGCGCCCTTCTTCCGCCGCATCTTCCCGGGAATCCCTGACGGACACCCAGCCAGCGGCAGCATCACCATGAACGCCTCGGCCAATATGCTGGGCTTGGACAACGCGGCCACGCCCCTGGGCCTGAAGGCCATGCGGGAGTTGCAGGAGATCAACCCGGACAAGTCGACCGCCTCGGATCCGATGATCATGTTCCTGGTGCTCAACACGGCCGGCATCACCCTGATTCCCACTTCGGTGATCGCCATCCGCCAGAGCCTGGCGGTGGAACAAGGCCTGACGAACTTCAACGGCGCCGACATCTTCCTGCCCACCCTGATCGGTACCTTCATCTCCTTCGTGGCCGGCTTGCTGGCGGTGGCCTGGGTGCAGCGCATCAACCTGCTGTGCGCACCGGTGGTGGCCTTCTTCGGAGGCTTTGCGGCGCTGATGGGTGCGCTGTACCTGTGGCTCAACGGCCTGCCCGCTGCCGAGATGAGCAAGGCCATCGCCGTGCTGGGCAGCGGCGTCATCCTGAGCATCATCGTGCTGTTCGTGGCAGTGGGCGCGGTGCGGCGCATCAACGTGTACGAGGCCTTCGTGGACGGTGCCAAGGAAGGCTTCGGCGTGGCGGTGCAGATCATTCCCTACCTGGTGGCCATGTTGGCGGCGATTTCGGTGTTCCGCAGCAGTGGCTGCATGGACTACCTGGTGCAGGCGATCGGGGCGGGTGTGCGTGCACTGGGGCTGGACGACCAGTTTGTGCCCGCGCTGCCGGTGGGCCTGATGAAGACCATGTCGGGCAGCGGCGCGCGCGGCCTGATGGTCGATGTGCTCAAGACCTACGGCGTCGACTCCTTCGAAGGGCGGCTGGCCAGCATCATCCAAGGCTCCACCGAAACCACCTTCTATGTGCTGGCGGTCTACTTCGGCAGCGTGGGCATCAAGAAGACGCGCCACGCCCTGGGCTGCGCACTGACGGCCGATGCGGTGGGGCTGATCGGCGCCATCCTGGTGGGATACGCCTTCTATGGCTGAACGAGGCTTCACCCATGCCGAACTGGCCGCGGCACTGCGCGAAGCCCTGAGGGCCAGCCTCGCCCAAGCGCCTGCCTTCGACCCCCCGCCCACGCTGGACTTGGCGGTGGTGGCCTTCCCGCATGGCGCGCCGCCCGTGTGGGCCAACGTGCTGGTCACGCGCGGCCACCTCGAAGGCGTGGTGGCCCGCATCGGTGCTGATGCCGGCCCGGTGCAGGACATCCGTTACCTCGTGGATCCAAGCGACGAACAAAGGCGATCGATCGCCTGGCAGCCCGGCGCCGATTGGACACGCCTGCAAGGCTTGCGTACGCTGCAGGGCAGTGGTCCCTTCGAATCGATCGCCCCATACCCCGCCTCACTCATCAAGCTGATGGTGGCCGTGGGCGTGGGCCTGCTGGTGGACCAGGGCCAGGCCGATTGGAACGAGACCTGGGCCTGGAGCGGAACCACACGACCGGTCGTCGAGTGGGCCGACCGCATGATCACCGAAAGCCGCAACGACGACACCAGCGCCCTGGTGGCCTTGCTCCATGCGCGGGGACTCATCGAGCGCAATGCCGCTGGACAGGAAGTGCGCAACGGCCTGCACGAAGCCTTCACCGCCGCGGGCCTTTCCACCCTTCGCCTGGCCAATACCCGGGCCGACGGCGGCTGGCTCAACCGCGATGGTGCGGGCGTGGGACACCTACAGATGACCGCCTGGGACACGGTGCGCCTGCTGTGGCTGATGCTGCCCGCGGTGATGCCCGATGTCCTGCCACCCCCCTGGTTGCCGGCTTCCCACCGTCCCCTGATGCGGCCCGCGGCGGCCGCACCGATCTGGCGGCTGCTCGATGAGCAGGCCCTGCACGAGGCGCTGTCGACGTCCATCGCAGTCGGGATGCCCGGTTGGCGCGCCGGGATCCCGGCCGAGGTGCCCGAGCGCTGGATACAAGGCGATGGCCGTGTGAAGGCGGCCGATCGCGCCTGGCCAGGAGACGTGAGGTCTGTCCAGCGCCAAGCCACGGTGCGATTTGCCCACAAGACAGGAACCACGGAGAACTACCTGTCGGACGCCGGGCTGGTGCGCGGTCGCGCTCCCGGTGGGCGCCGCTACCTGGTGGCGCTGCTCAGCACCTTGGGGTCACGGCATGCGCCGCATCCAAACCTGGCCACCGACTGGTGCATCGCCGACCTCGGCGCACGCATCGACCGTTGGCTGGCCGACCGACTGGGCTGATCCAGCGAATCGTCTGGCCCATCGGCGTGGGCCGCAAGGTGTTCGATTCGGGCAACACCGAATCCTCGTGTTTTCCCCTAGAAGCGCGCCAAGCCGTTGAAGTGCACGCGGGCTGGCGCCGCAGCTTGGTCGTCTTATGCCATAACCTTGACTTATGGTTTCCGACTGATTCGTCAGCCGGGCATTCGCGCAGCACCCGGTGGTGCTGCGTTACATTTTTTTGGTTAAGCACCCGGCCCTCAACTGGGCCATGCGTAGGAGATCCGCATGAAACTCAAGCCCATCGTCCAGGCTCTCGCAGCACTCAGCCTGATTTCCCCGGTCTTGGCCCAACAGACCAACCCCCAGCAACAGAAGGTGGAGGTCACCGGCTCAAGCATCAAGCGCCTGTCCAATGAAGGGTCCCTGCCCCTGCAGGTGATCACGCGTTCGGAAATCGAGCAGCAGGGTCTGACCAGCGCCGAACAGGTGGTGCTGTGGCTGTCCACGAACGGCAACGGCCTGGACAACCTGGCCTCCAACGCCGACGTGGTGGGCGGTGCGCAGCGCGGCAACAACGGCGCCACCAGTGCGAACCTGCGTGGCCAGGGCAGCAACGCGACCCTGATCCTGCTCAACGGTCGGCGCGTGGCGTCTCACGGCCTGAACGGCGGCGTGGTCGACCTCAACCAGATCCCGATGGCGGCCATCCAGCGCATTGAAGTGCTCAAGGACGGCGCCAGTTCCATTTATGGCACGGACGCCATCGGCGGGGTGATCAACTTCATCCTGCGCAACGACTATCAGGGCGCCGCGGTCCAAGGCTCGGCCGATGTCACCCAAGCCGGCGGCGGCAACGTCTACCGCAGCTCGATAGTGGCGGGCACGGGCGATCTCAACCGCGACAAGTTCAACATCATGGCCACCCTGGCGGTGCGTGAACACCAGGTGCTCCGCGGCGATCAGCGCGACTTCGTCAACACCTTCCAGCCCAACCGGGGCCTCAGCGTAGACACGCGTGGCACACCCCACGCCACCATCTTCCCCTTGGCCGGCACGCTGTTCCCCACGAATGCCTCGACGCCGCTGATTCCTGGCAGCACCACGGTACGGGCCTCCGGTGGCCTGAACGTGCTGGACCTGCCGGGCGCCGAAGGTTGCGGTGCGATCGCCGGGCAAGCGCCCTATGACGCGTTGCTGTGGAACGTACCCACGGCCGCCCTGTCCTGCGCCTGGGACACCGGACGCGCCGCGGTGCTTCAGCAACCGGTGAGCGACACCAGCCTGGTGACGCGCGGCACCTTCCGCCTGGGTGACCACCAGATTGCTGCCGAGTTCGTCGGCAGCCAGACGGATTCCGCCAAGCGCTTCTCGCACGTCCAGCTCACGCCGAACACCACCACGCAGCAGTTGCGCTTCCCGCGCAATGCGGCCTCTCAGGCAGCCTATGACGCGGTGTTCAACCGCCTGCTGGCGGCCTTCCCGGGTCAGATCACGGAAACCCAGCGGGGCCAACCCCTGGCCTACCGTTGGCGCTGCATCGAATGCGGCCCGCGCGAACTGGAGACCGAAGCCTCCACGCGGCGCTGGGCCATCATGGCCGACGGTCCCCTGGGTGGCGGCTGGGAGTACCGCGCCGGCCTGATCCAGGCCTCCAGCGAAGCCAAGTCCCGCCTGGGCACCGGCTACTACTACCGTGGCACGACCGCTACCGGCGCCTCTGATGGTGGCGCGGGCATCATCCCGGCCCTCAACAGCGGACGCATCAACCCCTTCCTGCTGCCCGGCCAAACGCAAAGCGCCGACGGCCTGGCGGCCCTGCAGGAAGCCTCGGCCGAGGGCGTGGTGCTCTACGGCGGACGCTTCTCGATGCAGCAGATCGACTTCTCGGCCTCGGGCCCCGTGGCCAAGTTGCCCGGTGGCGACATCATGGCGGCCGTTGGCGCGGACATGCGCACCGAGCGCTACCGCTTCAATGGCGACGAGCGTGACCTGGCCGCGCAACGCGTGATCGTGGCCGCGCCTTTCGACCAATCCAACGTCCTGCTGGGCGCCAAGCGTGAAGTGAAGGCCCTCTACGGTGAAGTGCTGCTGCCCATCACCAAGAGCTTCGAGGCCACCCTGTCGGTGCGCCGCGACGACTATTCCGGCTTCGGCGCCACCACCAACCCCAAGGCGTCGGCACGCTGGAAGCCGAGCCAGCAGTGGTTGGGCCGCGGCTCCTACAGCACCGGATTCCGGGTACCCACCTTCAACCAGTTGTACAACGGCGCAGCCGAATCCATCTTCACCGGCACCACCCTGGTCGACCCCAAGACCTGCCCGGCAGGCCGACCCAACACCACGGATCCAGGCTGCGCGTTCATCGACCGCGCCGCCAACATCATCAACGGCGGCAAGCCTGACCTGGGCCCTGAAGAGGCCAAGATGAGTTCGCTGGGCATGGTGTGGGAGCCCATGAACAACCTGAGCATGAGCCTGGACTGGTGGAGCATCCGCCGCGAGGGCACGATCCAGATCCTGTCCCTCACGCAGCTCATCGACAACTACAACCTCTTCCCCGACCGTTTCATCCGTGACGCAGCTGGCAAGCTGATCGCCGTCGATCAGCGCTGGGTCAACGCCGGCGAGACCGAAACCTCGGGCCTGGAGTTCTCGCTGCGCAACGGCTTCACCGCCATGGATGCCCGCTGGACAGCGGGCCTGGACGGCACCTATCTGCTCAAGAAGCGCTCACGCGTGGTGTCCTCGGCTGCCTGGGGCCCGAGCGAAGTGGGCCAGTTCACCTTCGCCGGTGACCTCGGATTGAGCTGGAAACACAATGCCTTCATCAGCCGGTCGAAGGGCTCGTGGATCACCACGCTGTCACAGGTGTTCCGCAGCGGCTACAACAACCAGGTGCTGCCCGGTGTGGCTGCTGGCGCGGTCACGCCGCCCGACCTCAAGACCAAGGTGGATCCCTACACCACCTACAACCTGGCCATGACCTACACCGGCATCAAGAACCTGCGCTTGACCGGCATGGTGCGCAACCTGTTCGACCGCGATCCGCCGTTTGCCATCACCTACGACAGCAACTTCGGTTCGGGCAGTTCCTGGGAACCCCGCGTGGCTGACCCGCGTGGTCGCGCCTTCATGCTGAGCCTGGACTACCGGTTCCGCTGATACTGCGGTGAGGCTGCGGCACCTCGAGGTCTTCCATGCCGTGATGCGCGCAGGCACCGTCAGCGGTGCCGCGCGCCTTCTGCACATTTCCCAACCTGCGGTCACCAAGGTGCTGCAGCATGCCGAGGCCCAATTGGGCCTCGCGCTGTTTGAACGGGTGCGCGGCAAGTTCTATCCGACGCCAGAGGCGCAGCGCCTGTTCACCGAAGTCGACCGTCTGCATGCGGAACTCGTGTCGATCCGCCGCCTGGCAGCCAATTTGAAGGCCGGTCCCCAGCAACGCGTGCGACTGTCGGCCACGCCCGCCTTGGGCGCGACCGTGGTCCCCACTGCAGTGGCACGGTGGGCCCAGCTGTTTGCCGACGGCCACTGCGAACTCGCCACCCACCACACGCGAGAGCTGGTACAGGCACTGGTGCTGTCCGAGCTTGATCTCGGCTTCGCCCTGCACGATCCCCATCACCCCGGTGTCTATGCCGAGGTGTTGACCCAGGCGCCGATGATGGCGCTGGTCCCCGCGCGCGGAGCGGCCCTGCGCGCGCGTTCTGCGCTGAGCCTGGATGCACTGCCCGCGGCCGTGATCGGCTTGGCCCCCTCCGACCCGCTGGGCATGCGCATCACGGCCGAGTACGAGGCACGAGGTCTGACCCTGCATCCGATGGTCTCGGTGCAAACCTATCAACTGGCTCGGCAATTGGCCGAGGCCGGCGCCGGCGCGGCCATCGTGGACCCCTTCACGGCCGCCAGTGCCGACCGTGACCGGGTGGCCGTGCGGCCCCTGGAGCCAACCATCCTGGTGCCCCTGGTGCTGCTCACGCCGGTGTCGGCCCCGCTGTCGCAAGCCGCGCGGCGCCTGGTTCAGGAGGTTCGCGAATCGGCCAGCGCCTGCCTGGCCCGCGCCGGTGTCCAAGAGTACGAGCCCTCGACACAGCCTCCGATGTCGGGGGCTCTGCCGGTGAAGGCGGCCACGCGTCGGCGGGCTCGCAGCAAGTGAGTGCGGCCATGCACCCCGCAGCGATTTCCTGCGAGTCGGTCGCCGATCACCCCGACTTCGTCCACCTGTCGACGCTGACGGAAATCGCGGTGAACATCCGCTATGCCGGCACAAACAACTTCAGCGGGCGTTGCCTGTACCCGAATCTGGACTGCGCCTGGCTGCGAAGACCGGCGGCCATGGGCTTGCAACGCGCGGCTCGATGGCTTGATGCCCATCGGCCAGGCTACCGGCTGCTGGTGCTGGACGCACTGCGTCCTCAGCGTGTGCAGGAGGCCATCTGGCGCCAGATTCAACATACGCCCATGGCCGCCTATTTCGCCGACCCGGTGCGCGGCTCGATCCACTCCTTCGGCATGGCGGTGGACGTGACCTTGCTCGATCCGCAGGGACGCGAGTGCGACATGGGCAGCGGCTTTGACGAGATGAGCGAGTTGTCGCATCCGGCCTTGGAATCGCAACACCTGGCCATGGGCCGCCTGAGTGCGGATCATCTGCGCGAGCGGGGTTGGCTGTATGCGGCGATGGCAGCCGGCGGATTTCAGGGGATCACCACCGAGTGGTGGCACTTCGATCAAGGTGACCGTGAACAGGTGCGAAGGGAATTGCAGCGTGTGGCGTGAATCGATTCAATCTCCCCATCGGCGTCGGATGCTGACGGCAGCAGCAGGCGTGATGGTCGGTGCGGCCACCGTGATCAGCTCGCGGGCATGGGCGCAGGCGCCGATCGTCGGTGCCGCTGCGGGCGGCGGATCCAATACCGCACCGCTGCGGGCACTTCAGCCGCCGCGCCCGCTGATCAAGCCGCCTCGGCTTCAGCCTGGCCAGACCATCGGCCTGGTGGCCCCATCCGGCGCCGTACCCGAGCGCCTACCCCTGGAGATCGCCCATGACACGCTGACCGCCTTGGGCTTCAAGGTCAAGGAAAGCCCGCAACTGCGTGCGCGCCGTGGTCACTTCGCCGGTACCGATGAGCAGAGGGCCGCAGGCCTGAACGCGATGTTTGCCGATCCGGACGTGCAGGGCGTACTGGCCATCACCGGTGGCTCGGGTGCCAATCGGATCCTGCCTCTGTTGGACTACGCGCAGTTGCGCCGCACGCCAAAGTTTGTCGGCGGTTTTTCCGACATCACGGCCTTGCTGCATGCCGTGCACAGCCAAACCGGCTTGGTCACCTACCACTGCCCGGCCGGGGTGTCGGAGTGGAATGAATTCAGCTGGCGCCACTTCAGGGGTGTGGCGATGGAGGGCACGCCCGTGCTGATGCGAAACGAGGCCGACAAGGGTTCGCTGCCCGCCCCGCGCGAGGACCGTACCCAGACGATCAGGCCAGGCCTGGCGCGCGGCCCTCTGTTGGGCGGGAACTTGGCGGTGTTGTCCTCGCTGTGCGGCTCGCCCTACCTTCGCTCCTTCGACGGCGCGATCCTCTTCCTTGAGGAAATCAACGAGTACATCTACCGGGTGGACCGCATGCTGTCCACACTGAAGTTGTCCGGTGTGCTGGACCGTGTGGCCGGCGTGATGATCGGCGCCTTCACCAACTGCAAGCCCGGCGAGGGGTTCTGGACCTTGACGCTCGACGAGGTGTTCGAGGATTACTTCGGTGGCTTGGGCGTGCCGGTGTACCGCGGCGCCTCGTTCGGCCACATCAAGCGCAAGTTCACCTTGCCCTTGGGCGTGCAGGCCGAGATCGACGCCAACGCCGGCACCGTGCGGCTGCTGGAGTCCGCTGTGGCCTGAGCCTGCAGGCGTGTTGGCGGCAGGGCGCGTAGTGGCGCTAACGCGCGGCTGCAGCCGCGCCGCCCGCAGCCACCCAATCGGCCACCGCATCCAACACCGGTCGACCGCGGCGGGGTGCTTCGTCGTGGTTGACCATGGCCGCCATCACCCACCGGCGCCCCTGTGCATCCTCCACATAGCCGGCCAGGGCCACCACATTGCGCAGTGTGCCGGGCTTCAGGCGCGCACGGCCGCGCGCGGGCGTGTCGGTCATGCGACTGCGCAGTGAGCCATCCACGCCGGCCACCGGCAGGCTCATCATCAGCTCGCTGGAAAACAGCTGGCCGTGAGCAGCCTGCAGCACCATCGCCAATTGGCGCGGGGTGATGCGCTCGCTGCGCGACAAGCCCGAGCCGTTGTCCATCACCAAACCCTCCAAGGGTATGCCGTGCTGCGTGAACCAACGCCGCACTGACGCATCGGCCCAGTCTCGTGTGCTGCGATCGGGCGCCGCGGCCGCGCCAGCTGTACCTTGCGCGCGCTTTTGTTCTTCAAGCCCCGTGAGCAGATACAGCACGCGCGTGGCCACGTTGTCCGAGGTCTTGTTCAAGGGCCGCAGCCACTCGCCCCAAGGGCGTGCCTCACGACGGGCGATCAGGCGCGTGGCCTGGCCCGCGGGCGGCTGGGCGTTGGCCGCAGCCTCCGGCACCCCATTGAGCGCGGTGCTGGTGTAGGCGAATTCGCCCGGGGCCGCCTCCCTCACTCGCCCGTTCCATTGACCACCCAACTCGTTCCACACCCAACGCAGTTGCGCCTGTGCCTGCAGGTTGCGCTCCATGAGCTGCAGGGCCGGACGCTGTGTGCAGTCGGTGGGGTATCGACCCTGCAGGCGCACGACGACCGTGCCCTCACGGTCTTGCTCAAAGGTCGGCGTGATCCATCCGGCGGTGCTCCAATCCCGACAGGCCACCGAACCCGGGGCGTGCAGGGTCAGCCGGTTGTCCACACGCACGCCGGGCAGCTCAGGCCGCAGCTTGGCAACCACCTGCTGGCGGTCGGACACCAGCTCCAGCCCGTGCAGGTTGCCGCTGAGTTGGAGCGCGTCCGGGATCACGTTGTAGGGAAACTCGGGGGACTCATCGAATGGCGGCACACCAAGGTCCAGACGCGCCGGTTGGAACAGATGGCGGTCCAACACGATGTTGCCGTCAATGTGCCGCACGCCGGCTTCTCTCAGTTCCAGCATCAAGGCCCACAACTGCGGAAGGCCCAGTTCCAGATCGGCACCGCCGCGCAGCAGCAGATCGCCCTTGAGCCGTCCCCCTTCGATGGGTGCGGCGGTTCGCAACTCGGTGTAGCCGCGCAGGTTCGGGCCCACGCGGTCCAGCGCCACCGCACTCGTGACCACTTTCATGGCTGAGGCGGGCTGCATGGACCGATCGGCCTGGTGCAGCCAGCCCGATGAAGGGGCTGAGCCCAGCGCCACACCACCGCCTACGGCCTGGCCGGAATGCCCCAAGGGCAAGACCGCCACAGCCAGGGTCGATGGGTCGAGGCCGGCCTTGTCCAGGGCTGCCCTCACCGACGCTGGAAAGGCGGGCGGCGTTGGCCCCTGGTGGGCACACCCCGCCAGGGCCAGCAGGCACGCAAAGCCCCAAACGGCCCGTGACTTGGGCCATCGGCGCTGGGTCGGGTGGCCTGCGCTGAGGCCGCTGCGGATCGAATCGATGGATTGCATGCGCCCATCATAAGTAGACGTTGCCGATACACGGGCCATGCCTTGCGGTAATGGATGGCATTGAAGTTGGCATCCAGCCCGAACGCATCAGGGCTGCAGCGGGTGTGTGGGCGCCCGGGGCCGGCGCACAATAGCGCGCATGCAACCTCTCTTGCGCCTTGGTGCCCTGCGTCGGCCCTTTGCAGCCGGTTGGGCCGCGCTCGCCTTGGCCTTGGCCTCGGTTCTGGGCTTGGCCGGTTGCGCCGGCCCCCGCATTGATGCCCACACCTACCAGGCCGTCAGCCATGACAGCCGCGCCCAGTTCCTCATACTGCACTACACGGCCTTGGACCTGGAGCAGTCCATCCGCGTCCTCACACAGCAACGGGTGTCCTCACACTATCTGGTGACGGACGAGGCCACACCGCGCATCTATCGGCTGGTCGACGAAGACCGACGCGCCTGGCATGCCGGGGTCAGCGCTTGGGACGGTCACGCCATGCTCAATGGCAATTCGATCGGCATCGAAATCGTCAACCTGGGCAACCGGGCAGGAACCGATGGCCGCCCGACTGAATTCCAGCCCTATCCGCCCGCGCAGGTTGAGCTTGTGGTGGAACTGGTGCGCGACATCGTCAAGCGCCATCAGATACGACCCGACCGCGTGCTGGGGCACAGCGACATCGCACCCCAGCGCAAGATCGACCCCGGCCCGCTGTTTCCCTGGAAAAGGTTGGCCGAAGAGGGCCTGGTGCGGTGGCCCAAGGATGAAGCGGTCCAGGAGGCGCTGGCGCTCTATGGCGCGTCCGTGCCACCGGTTCCCTGGTTCCAACAGGCCTTGGCCAAGCATGGCTTCGTCGTGGCCCAACACGGCGAACTCGACGAGCCCACCCGGCGCGTTGTCGCGGCATTTCAGATGAAGTACCGGCCCTCGAAGTACGACGGCCAACCCGACGCCGAGACAGCGGCCCTCCTCACCGCCCTGACCGGCCTACGCCACGTGGCCAAGGCACCATGAGCCTTTCGCGGCGGCTTTGGCTTGAGCAGTCGGCGTGCGGCGCAGGGATCGCCGCAGCAACCCTGCTGGGCACCGGTTGCAGCGCCTGGACGGATGCGTCCACGCAAACCTCAGGGACTCCGTCGGGCAGCCAGCGCTTGCCAAGCGTCGATCTGGAGGCATCGGCCTTGCCCGCAGCGCCACTTCGCGAGTGGCGCGCCGCCTGGGTGGCCAGCGTGGCGCACATCGACTGGCCCAAGCAAGCCGGCCTGTCGGCCACCGAGCTGCGCGGGCAGATCCTGCAGATCGTGCAGCGCACACAGGCCATCGGCCTGAACGCGCTGATCCTGCAGGTGCGCCCTGCAGCCGATGCGCTGTATCGCTCCGAGCTGGAGCCTCCCAGCGAGTACTTGAGTGCCGGCGGACAACCCGAGCTCGGCTTCGACGCCCTGCAAGAGTGGATCACCGTTTCCCATGCACACGGACTGGAGCTGCATGCGTGGTTCAACCCCTACCGCGCGCGGCACCCCTCGGCGCGCCAGCCCATCCATGAGAATCACGTGGCCCGTCGGCGTCCAGAGTGGGTTCACCGCTACGGTGACTTCCTGTGGCTGGACCCCGGTCACCCCGAGGCCCAGGCGCACAGCCTGAACGTCATCAGCGATGTCGTGCGCCGCTACGACCTCGATGGGGTGCATGTCGACGACTACTTCTATCCCTATCCCATCAAGGGCAGCGACGGCCGCGACATCCCCTTCCCCGATCAGGAGAGCTTCAAACGCTACCGCCGAGCGGGGCTTTCGGACAACGATGCCGACCGGGCCAAGTGGCGCCGCGAAAACGTGGATCGCTTCGTCGAGCAGATGTACAAACGCACCCACGCGCTCAAGCCATGGGTGCAGGTGACCATCAGCCCATTCGGTATCGGTCGACCCGATCGAAGGCCCAGCGGCATCGCCGGCTTCAGCCAATACGACCACTTGCATGCCGATGTCGAACACTGGTGCGAACAGGGATGGCTCGATGCGCTGGTGCCGCAGCTGTACTGGCCTCGCAACCGTCCAGCACAATCCTTCGAAAAGCTGTTGGACTACTGGCTGTCGGCCAATCCGCAGGGGCGCCATGTATGGCCCGGCCTTTACACGAGCTCGGTTGCCAACGGCACGCCGACAGCGTGGGCGCCTGAGGAGGTTCTGTGGCAGATCGACCGGCAGCGCGAACGCCGGGCCTCGACCGGACATGCCCATTTCAGCCTGCAGGCCCTGATGCAAGACCGCGGCGGCCTGGCCACCGAGCTGCCGCGATCCCGCTATGCCTCTGCTGCCCTGCCCCCGGCCACGCCGTGGTGGGGTACGGGCACACCACCATCGGCGCCACAGGCGTACCGGCAGCCCGATGGCCGAATCGCCTTGTCCAGCCCCGCTGCCGTGCCGTCGGGCCCATCCACGGCGCAGGACGCGCGCCGCTTCCTCGTGTGGCGCCGGCCTGCGGGCAACGGATCAAGCAGCTGGACGCTGCGCGTGGTGCAGGCTCAACACACACTCGACGCCGGCAAGTCCGACGAGCTCATCGTGGTGCAGGCGATCGACGCCGTGGGTCGAGAAGGGCCGCGCCGGGCCTTCATCGCGAGGGCTTGACGCTGCGCCTGCGGCACGCGGTCACATGAGCACGCCCCCCACCCGTACCGAATCCACCAACGACGCGCATGCCGACTTGGACCGGTATGACACGTCCACCCTCGTGGGCGCCCTCATCGACGATCACGCGGTGGCCGTGCAAGCGGTCAAGGCCGCCGCAGCGCAGTTGATGGTCGCCGTGGAGGCAAGCGCCGAACGCCTGGCGCGGGGTGGGCGTCTGATCTATGCGGGTGCGGGCACCAGTGGCCGGTTGGGCGTGCTGGATGCGGTGGAGCTCAACCCCACCTTCTCCTGGCCACGCCATCGCGCCCCGGCCCTGCTGGCCGGCGGCGACGGCGCCATGTTCTTGGCGGTGGAAGGTGCCGAGGACGATGGTGCGCAAGGCGCGCAAGACCTGCACCGCCTGGGTCCGCGCCCCGAGGATGTGGTGTTCGCCATTGCCGCCTCCGGCACCACACCGTTCGCGCTGGGCGTGCTGGCCGCCGCGCGTTCATTGGGTTGTCTGACCATCGGCATGGCCAACAACCCCGACGCTCCCCTGGTGAGCGTCGCTGAGATCGGCATCGTGCTGGACACCGGCCCTGAAGTGATCTCCGGCAGCACGCGCCTGAAGGCCGGCACCGCACAGAAGGTGGCACTCAACAGTTTTTCAAGCGCGGTGATGGTGCGCTTGCACAAGGTGTACGGCAACCTGATGGTCGACCTGCGCGCCACCAACATCAAGCTGGTGCAGCGCGCGGTGCGCCTGACCATGCAGGCCAGCGGCGTCGGTCAGATGCAGGCCGAGGCCGCCCTGCGCGAATGCGGCTTTCAGGTGAAGGTGGCCGTGGTGATGCTGCGCTTGGGGCTGGACGCTGAGGCGGCACAGGCGCGGTTGGCCGCTGAGGCCGGCAACCTGCGCGCTGCCCTGGGGGAAGCCTGAAGTTCAGGCTGTACCGAGCGCAAACGAGTCGCCCTGCAGCTCAACGGGCAAGGCCAGCCCGTTCATCTGCGAGGCCAGCAATTGCGCGCTGCCTGCGGCGAAGGTGAAGCCCAAGGCACCGTGCCCCAGGTTCAGCCACAGTCCGGGCACGCCGCTGGGCCCCACGATGGGCGCACCGCTGGGCGTGGCCGGGCGCAGACCGGCCCATGGCTCGGCGGCCGCATAGTCACCGGCTCGCGGCATGTCCGCGCGCGCCACCCGCAGCAGGGATTGCAGCCGTCGCTGGTCGATGGCCTCGCTGTGGCCCACCAGATCGACCATGGCCGCCACGCGCAGCCTCTGGCCGATGCGCGCATACAGCACCTTGCGATCGAAGTCGGTGATGCTGGCACGCGGTGCCACGTGTTCGGTCCCGATGGGTGCGTCCAGGCTGTAGCCCTTGAGGGGATACAGGGGCAGCTTCAGCCCCAAGGGCGAGGCCAGTTGGCGGCTGGCGATGCCGGCGGCCAACACCACTGCGTCAGCACCGTGGGTGGCTTGCGCGCCGATCAGGGTCACGCGCCCACCCTCGGGCACCAGGCGCTGCACGCTGTCCAACACCATGCCGTCGAACCTGGGATGCGCCTGCAAGCTGGCCATCAGGCTGGTGCAGAAGGCGTGGCAGTCGGCCACCGCTTCGTCATGGCTGTAAATGCCCCCGGCCACCTGCGGCCCCAGGTGCTCCAGGGCCGGCTCCTGCGCCATGCACTGTGCGCGATCCCAAGCCTGCTGGGTCGCATCCATCGACGCGGCCGCGCCCTTGAGCGACGAGGCGCTGCGGAACAGCACCAGCTTGCCGGCCTGTTTCCATTCAAAGCCCTGAACGCCCTGCTCGTGCATGAGTTGGTGCAGACAAGCCCGGCTGTATTGGCCCAGCCTTGCCAGACGCGCGGCCGTGGCCCGGTTGTCGCGACCGTTGCATAGCGCAAGAAAGCGCCCTAGCCAACGCCATTGGATGGCTTCGGCCTGTGGCCGCCAGCGCAAGGGGCCGTCAGGGTCGAGCAACCAGCGCAAGGCCTTCAGCGGAACACCCGCATCGGCCAGCGGGGCCACATAGCGATAGCTCAGCTGCCCCCCGTTGCGAAGGCTCGTGCCCTGCGCCACGCCGCGGGCATCCAGCAGGCGCACGCGCCAACCGGATTCAGCCAGGGCCCATGCGGTGGTAATGCCCACCACGCCGGCGCCCAGGACAACGGCATGCCCCTTCATCATCGGGCACAGGGTAGCAAGGCGCTGCCCGCGGGCAGATCACGATCGAACGCGGAGCCATAACCAGCGGTCATGCACCCCCGCCGACAGGCCAGACTGCGGACCTGATCAGCCCCCGGCCAATCGCCGGCTGGGCTGCGCCAGGTAGAACCACTCCTGGCGAGCGGCGGCTGCCGTGTTGGGAAACATGATGCGGCCATCGCCGGGCGCATGCACCTCCTGCCCGTCCTGGCGCACACCGATCAGGTCTCCGGCCTTCAGGGCGTCGAAGCTCTGCCAGTCGCGCGAAAAGCGGTCGTCGGGGTGGCGCTTGTCCACCACCTCGTGCAGGGACAGGGTTTCGATGTCCCGTTCGCGCGCCGGTGGCGCATCGTTGGTCAGGCCAAAGTGCGCCAGCGTGCGGCGCACGGCCTGGTACGCCACCTCGGGCGCGTTGGGGTCGCGGTGCTGTCCGCACTCCAGCGTGAGGGCGCGGCCGCCAATCGAGCGCATGTACTCCGTCGTGCCCACGCCGTAGTTGGGGTTCAAGTCCAGTCCCCCCGCACGCTCGCCCGCCTCTTCACGCCGGCGGGCCACGCCCCGCACATAGGTGCCCAGCCAGCCGTCCACCACCCGGTCCACGCCGAGCACCTGAACCCAGGCTTCCTCGTCGGCCGCATGCCGAAACGGTTCGGTGCCGCCACGGTTGTTTCGCGGGCCCAGCATGGCGAAGGGCTTGCCCTGCGCATTGAAGGAGTGCAGGTCCAGGAGCACCTCGTGCGCGGCCATCAAGGGGCACAACCAGTTGGCCACATGGTCCTCAAACTCACGCGCCACCGCGGCGGGGCCCAGTGCGCGGTTGAGGTTGCGGTCACCGTTGCGCGTGCCCTTGTGGAAAGCCAGCGCATTGGTGACCGGCACCAGGGTGAGCTGGCCACGTGCCACCACCACCTCGCCCCGGTCGATCTCATCGATCAGGCGGCGCAGGGCGTGCGTGCCGCACACCTCGTTGCCATGCACGGCGGCGGTGACCAAAAGCTTCACGCCGGGCGCAGACCCGGCGTAGCTGACCGATTTGAAGGGGTGGAGGGTCGGGCTCATGCGCCCATTGTCACGCCACGCGGACCTTGAGTTCGCCCAGTCCGTCGATGCCACCGTGCATCAGCTGCCCGCGCTGCACCGCGGCAACCCCTTCGGGAGTCCCGGTGTAGATCAGGTCACCAGGGGCCAGCTCGAAAAATCGCGACAGCGTGGACACAATCTCCGGCACGCTCCAGATCAGATGGGTGATGTCGCTGCGTTGACGCGCTTGCCCGTCCACCGTCAGCCAGATGCCCGCCTGCGCCACATGGCCGCATTGCGCCACCGGCACGATGGGAGCAATGGGTGCGGAGTGGTCAAAGGCCTTGGAGATGTCCCAGGGGCGTCCCTTGTCGCGCATGGCGAACTGCAGATCGCGCCGCGTCATGTCCAGCCCCACGGCATATCCGGCCACCAGGCTCAGAGCCTGATCCTCGGGCACATCGCGCCCACGGCCCCCGATGGCCACCACCAATTCGATCTCGTGGTGGTAGTTCGCGGTCTGGCTGGGGTAAGGCACCACGGCCTCCTGCCCCGGGGTGCACACCACCACGGCATTGGCCGGCTTACAGAAGAAAAACGGGGGCTCGCGGTCGGGGTCGAAACCCATTTCCCGGGCGTGGGCGGCATAGTTGCGGCCCACGCAGTACACGCGACGCACCGGAAACAGCTCGGCACGGCCGGCCACGGGCACCCCAACGGGTGCTTCAGGGGGGAAGAGGTAGTTCATGACCGGGTATTGTGGACTGCGCCCAACACCGTCGGAACATCGGTGTTTCCTAGGAAAGACAAGCACTTGCGATTTCTAGGACAATAGCGGGATGGCTGCGAACAACCCCCCTGTCACCAAGCTGGCCGAGAACGGACTTCGCTACAAGAGCAAAGCCCCGGGCTCACCCTTCGAAACCTCCTCCCCCTTCTCCTCCACCACCATGTCTTGCTTCCTGTGTGGCAAACACCGCCAGCGAAGCCAGCTCAAGACGCGTCGCCTACTGGGCAAGCCCCAGGCCGTGTGCGCCCCCAGCTGCAAGGAGTTGGAGGCTTCGCTCAAGGGCTGATCCCCTTGGCGTTGGCCTGACCCACGGACGGCACCGGCTGCATGCCGGTGGTTGAGAACGCCTGTGCCATCGCCTCGTCCACGGTTTCCACCCAGTGGACCGTGAGCTTGGCCTGCGCGGAGGCGGGCACTTCAGCCCAATCCGCCCGGTTGCCCACGGGCAACAGCACCCGGCGGATACCCGCGCGTGCGGCAGCCAGCACCTTGTCGCGGATGCCGCCAACCGGCAGCACCCCTCCGCGCAGACTGATCTCGCCGGTCACCGCCAATTCATGGGAAACGGCCCGTCCGGTGAACACCGAGGCCAAGGCCAGGAACATCGCCAGGCCCGCGCTCGGGCCGTCCTTGGGAACCGCACCGGCCGGCACGTGCACATGCACATCGGTGTCCTGGAATTCCTTGGGCGCAAGCCCCCAGGTGGCGGCATGCGCCTTCACCAGGGTCAGGGCCGCCTGCGCGCTTTCGCGCATCACCTCCCCCAACTGACCGGTGAGCTGCACCCGGTTGGCACCCGGCACGCGGGTGGCTTCCACGAACAGGATGTCGCCGCCCATGGGTGTCCAGGCCAGACCCGTGACCACGCCGCTCAGGCTGCTGCGCAGCGCTGCCTCCCGGGTGTGCCGCGCAATGCCCAGGATATCGGGCAAGTCGCTTACGCTCAGCTGTTCCGGGGCACGCCCCTGCAAGGCATAGCCAAAGGCCGCGTGGCGCAGCAGGGCACCCAGGCTGCGCTCGAGCTGTCGCACGCCCGCCTCGCGCGTGTAGCGTTCGATCACCTCCAGAAGCACCTCGTCGTCCAGGCGTGGCACACCATCGGGCAGCCCGCTTTCCCGGTGTTGGCGCGGCAACAGGTGCAGGCGCGCAATCTGCAGCTTCTCCTGCGTGGTGTAGCCGTGCAACTGGATCACCTCCATGCGATCACGAAGCGGCAGTGGTATGGCCTCCAGCACGTTGGCTGTGGCGATGAACATCACCGCGCTCAGGTCAAAGGGCAGGCCCAGGTAGTGGTCACGAAACGTCGCGTTCTGTGCAGGGTCCAGCACCTCC
>JBEAWD010000222.1:0-9027 GCA_041160585.1 Pseudomonadota bacterium
GAGACGCCGGCGCATGTGGAGGCCTTGGCGCGCTACGACCAGGCGCTGATGCACATGAACCCGCAGCAGTACCTGCGCTTTGCCGAGGACACCTTCCGGCGCGAAAAGGCGCTGGTCGAAAAGCTGGGTCTGGCCAAGCCGAATTGAAGCTAAAGGAGTGCAAGCATGAGTCGTTTGGATGCGGGTCGCCGCGGGGTGCTGGCCGCGGCTGCCGCACTTGGGCTGATCGGTGCGGGATTGCCGTCGGCGCTGCAGGCGCAGACGGCCTGGCCCACGGGTAAGCCGATCCGGTTCGTCGTGCCCTTCGCAGCGGGTAGCGCCACCGACCAAGTGGCGCGCGCCTTCGGTCAGAAGGTGGGGGAATCGCTGGGCGCCACGGTGGTGGTGGAAAACCGGCCCGGTGCCAACGGCATGCTTGGCGCGGCCGAAGTGGCCAAGGCCGCACCTGACGGCTACACCATTTTGATCGGCACCAACAGCACCAACGCGGCCCTGAAGTCCTTGGTCAAGAGCCTGCCCTATGACCAGGACACCGCGTTCGCGCCCGTGGCCTACCTGGGGCAGGTGCCCTTGATCGTCGCGGTCAACAACGATGTCCCGGCGCGTACCCTCAAGGAGTTGGTGGATCTGGCCAAGGGCAAGCCGCCGGGGCACATCACCTTTGCCAGCGCCAGCACCTCGCAGCTCGTGTCGTCGGAAATGCTGGCCAGCATGGCGGGCATCAAGATGACGAACATTCCGTTCAAGAGCGGCCCCGATGCGATGACCAACCTGATCGGTGGGCAGGTGATGATGTTCACGGCCGACTTTGCGGTGACGGTGCCGCAGGTGCGGGCGGGCAAGATCCGCGGCTTGGCCGTCACCTCGATGAAACGGTCGGCGGCGGTGCCGGATTTGCCCACGGTCAACGAGGCCCTCGGAATGAAGGACTACGAGTTGATCGCCTACTTCGCAGCCTTCGCGCCGGCGGGCACACCGGCCGAGGTCATTCAACGGCTCAATGCGGCCTTCAATGCCGGCGCGGCGGCCAAGGATGTGCAGGAGCGCTTCGCCAACATCGGCTTCATCACCGATCCGGGGCCGCCTTCGGCATTGGCCGAGCGCACGAAGGTGGAGACGGCCAAATGGGCCAGGGTGATCCGCGAGGCGCGAATCGAGATCCAGTAGCGCAGGCGATGGCGCCGGCGCTTCAGCGCCCCGGTGTGGCCCAAGTGACGGCACCGTACCAGGCCTTGGCTTGAGACCGGGTGTTGTCCGAATCCGTCATCTTGGCCACCGACACCAGGGCACCGGGTTCTTCCCCGAAGGCGCGTCGGTAGTCTTCCGCCAGGTTGCGCCGGTGTTCGCGCCATCGGCCCAGGTGCTGCGTGCCCGAGTCCACCACGATCTTGCGGATGCGGTCGGTGCGGGGGTTGACCACCACCGTGTCCACCGGCAGCGCAGGGTCC
Source organism: Pseudomonadota bacterium (assembly GCA_041160585.1). Taxonomy (GTDB): domain Bacteria; phylum Pseudomonadota; class Gammaproteobacteria; order Burkholderiales; family Burkholderiaceae_C; genus RFTU01. The sequence continues at coordinate 1,449 of JBEAWD010000222.1, forward strand.
CACACATACATCAGGGTGGCAAAGGGCGGCGCTTCGCCCGTGAGCGTTTCGGCCAAGTCAAACAGCGCACGGTTGCGGCCCGACAGGCGCGAGCGGTCGCCGTCGAAGCCGAAGACCACGCGGGCAGCGGCGTCCTCTACCTCTGCATCGGCCACCGAGGCCTGCGGCATGAGGGCATCCACCCGCCAAGAGAAGACAACCTCGGTCGGCGTGACCTCCGGCGGGGTGAGTTTGCGGCGCAGCAGGCTGGCCGACCGTTCGGCGCGGGCTTCGATGACGACACGGCCGTCCTTGGTGGTGCTGCGGTACTGCGTGATCGACTTGCCCGGCAAGGCCTGCACCTGCCAACCCTCGGGTGTGCGCAAGTGAGAGGGGCCAGAGGCGCAAGCGGCCAGCAGGCCGGCGGCCGCGATCATGATGGCGGGCCGCATCGACGGGAAATTCATCCGGCGATGTTCGCAAAAAATGGGTGTCTGACCCCATTTTCCGGGTTGCGGTCGGGGAGAACGGCGGGGGCTTCAGCGCTGGAAAACGGCGAGCAGGACGCCGGCGACCACGAACAGCGCGCCGAACAGGTGGTTGAGGGCACGCTGCTGGGCGGGTGACTTCAGGGCGCGCAGCACGCGGGCAGCCAGGGCGGTGTAGCCGGTCATGACCACCAGGTCGGTGAAGCTCAGCGTGAGGCCGATCACCAGGTATTGCGGCAGCAGGGGTTGCTGCAGGTTGATGAACTGGGGCACCACGGCCAGGAAGAACACGGTGCCCTTGGGGTTGACGGCATTGACCGCCCAGGCGCGCCCGATCAGCGCCCGCGCGCTCACGTGTCCGGCTTCGGTGGCGGCCGTCCAGTCACGTGGGGGCGTGCGCCACTGTTGGATGCCAAGAAAAACCAGATAGGCCACGCCGCACCAGCGCACCACCTCGAAGGCGGTGGTGGAGGCGGCCACCACGGCGCCCAGGCCCACGCCCACGATCACCAGCTGGGTCCAGATGCCCAGGATCAGGCCGATCACGGTGATCAGCCCGCGCCGCAGGCCGTGGTTCAGGCCCGAGGTCATCGCTGCCAGGGCACCCGCCCCGGGCGAGATGCTGATGGCCCAACAGGCGGCGAAGAAAGCCAGCCAGGACGCGAGGGTCACGCCGCGGGCTGGTAGCCGCGCGGGATGGCGCCCAGAAGGCGTTTGGTGTAGTCCTCGCGGGGGTGGTGCAGGATCTGCTCGGCACTGGCCTGCTCGACCACCACGCCGTCCTTCATCACCAGCACCTCGTCGCTGATGAAGCGCACCACGGCGAGGTCGTGGCTGATGAAGACATAGCTCAGGCCGAACTCGTCCTGAAGGTCCTTCAGCAGGTTGAGCACCTGGGCCTGCACGCTCACGTCCAGCGCCGATACCGCTTCATCGAGCACCAGCACCTCGGGCTTGAGCGTGAGGCAGCGCGCGATGGCGATGCGCTGGCGCTGACCGCCCGAGAACTCATGGGGGTACTTGCCGAAGGCGCGGTCATCGAGCCCCACCTTCACCAGCAGGTCGCGCGCGATCTGCTCGCGTTCTTCCATGCTGCTGCCGATACCGTGGATTTCCATGGGCTCCACCAGGGTCTGTCCGATGGTGAAGCGCGGGTTCAGGCTGGCGTAGGGGTTCTGGAAAACCACCTGGATGCGCCGGCGCATGAGCTGCCGCTCGCTGGCCGACAAGGCCAACAGGTTCTTGCCATCGAAGATCACTTCGCCGCCGGTGGGCTCGTGCAGGCGCAGCAGAGTCAGGCCCATGGTGGTCTTGCCCGAGCCGGATTCACCCACCACGCCCAGGGTGTGGCCCTTGCGCAGCTGGAAGTTGACGTTCTGCACCGCCTTGAACTCGCGTGTGCCGAAGAGACCCTGCTTCAGATAGAAGCTCTTGTGGAGGGACTTCACCTCCAGCACCACGGGGGCGTTCGGGTCCTTGACCTTGGCGGTGCGCGCGGCCGTGGCCTGGCGGCCCTCGGCAGCAGCCTGTGTGGCCGCGATGTGCTCATCGATCACCATCAGGCGCGCCGGGTTCTCGGTGAGGCTGGGGCGGCAGGCCAGGAGGGCCTTGGTGTAGTCGTCTTGCGGGTCACTGAAGATGCGGGCCACCGGGCCCTGTTCGCGGATGATGCCGTGGCGCATCACCACCACGTGGTCGGCGATCTCGCCCACCACGCCCAGGTCGTGGCTGATGAACAGCACGCTCATCTTCATCTTGTTCTTGAGCTTGCCGACGAGCTCCAGGATCTGGCGCTGAATGGTCACATCCAGGGCGGTGGTGGGCTCGTCGGCGATCAGCAGCTTGGGCTCGCAGGCCAGGGCCATCGCGATCATCACGCGCTGCTGCTGGCCACCGGACATCTCGTGCGGGTACACGGTCAGGCGCCGCTTGGGCTCGGGCATGCCCACTTCCACCAGGAGTTCCTCGGCGCGCGCCAGGGCCTGCTTGCGCGTGAGGCCCATGTGCTTCATCAGCGGCTCCATGAGCTGGTCACCCACGGTGAACACCGGGTTGAGCGAGGACATCGGGTCCTGGAACACACAGGCGATCTCACGGCCGCGCAGGTGCTGCAGTTCATGCAGTGGCGTGCCGATGAGGTTCTGCCCCTGCCACAGGATGCGGCCACTTCGCTCGGCGTTGTCGGGCAGCAGGTTGAGGATGGACATGGCCGTGACCGACTTGCCCGAACCCGATTCACCCACCAGGGCCACCGTGGTGTTCTCGGGAATGTCGAAGCTCACGGTGGTGCCGTCCCGGCCCACGGCCTGTTGGCGTTGCGTGACGCCGTCCACCTTGCCCATGCGGAAGGAAACGGCCAGGTCTTGGATGCTGAGCAACATTATTCAAGTCCCCGTAGCTTGGGATCCAGTGCATCGCGCGCGGCATCGGCCATCAGCGAAAACGCGGTGACGAACACGCACATGAAGGCGGTGGCGGCCACCAGCTGCCACCAGTAGCCCAGGATCAGCTCGGCCTGCGCCTCCGACAGCATCGTGCCCCAGGACACGTCGTCGATGCCCACACCCAGGCCCAGGTAGGACAGGATCACCTCGCTCTTGATGAAGCCCACCACCAGAAGGCCCATGCGCACCAGGATGACGTGCGAGATGTTGGGCAGGATGTGCTTGAACATGCGCGAGATCTGCGAGGCACCGATCGCCTCGGCCGATCGCACATATTCGCGCGAGCGGTGTTTCATGAACTCCGCGCGCACCTGGCGGTACAGGCCCGTCCAGCCGGTCAGGCCCAGGATCAGCACCACGGTGCCGATGCCCCGCCCGAACACGGCGGCGAAGGCGAAGATGAGCAGGATGCCCGGCACGGCCTCGAAGACGTTGTAGAGCCACTCGAAGAAGTCGCCCACCTTGCCGCCGAGGTAGCCCGACAGCGCGCCCAGCAAGGTGCCCAGGAAGGTGGCCACCAGCGCGGCCAGCACGCCCACGAACACCGAGATTTCGGTGCCCTTGATGGCCTTGGACAGCACGTCGCGCCCCAGGCGGTCGCCGCCCAGGGGCAAGGTCTCGGCCTTGACGGTCTCGGACGTGGCGTAGGTCTTGGCTTTCTCGGCCCATTCGGCGTACTTCGGCGCCAAGGGGTCAATGGCCGAGATGTCCACATTGGGCCCTTTGGGTTGTTCGATCACACCGGTGGCCTCAGGTGGGCGGGGCCCCAGCACGGTGGGCGGCGCATTGGGCACGCCCACTTCCTTTTGCCAGTCCTTGGCCACGAGGTTGAGCGCGGAGGCCGCAATCAGCGCCAGGAAGCCCAGCACGATGATCAGGGACACCACGCCCACGCGGTCGGCCTTGAAGCGGCGCCAAGCCGCAGCCCACACGCCCTCGGAGCGCTCCGGGCCCACGCTGGCGCCGGTGTTGGGGGAGGTCACGACGGCGCTCATTTCAGCACCACCCGCGGGTCGATGGCCTTGTACATCACGTCGGTCAGCAGGTTGATCACCATGGTCAGCATGGCCAGGTACACCGTAATCGCCTGGATGACGGGGTAGTCGGAACGGTTGACCGCCAACAGCACCTCGCGTCCCAGGCCGGGGATGGAGAAGAAGGTTTCAATGAGGAAGGAGCCGATGAATACGCTGGGCAGCGCCAGGCCGATGTTCGTGATGATCGGAATCATCGCGTTGCGCAGCACATGCTTGAACAGCACCTTGTTCTCGGTCAAACCCTTGGCGCGCGCGGTGCGCACATAGTCCTGGCCCAGCTCATCGAGAAAGAAGCTGCGGTACAGGCGTGTCTGTGGGCTCACCCCCACCATCACCGCCAGCAGCACCGGCAGCGGCGCGTAGGCGATGAGGTTCTTCCAAGTGCTGTCCGTCCAGCCCTGCACCGGGAACCAGCCCAGCACGAAGCCGAAGAAGTACTGGCCCACGATGATGTAGACGAGGAAGGAGATCGACAGCGCCACGGTGGTGACCACCATGATGGTGCGGTCGGTGAGCGAGCCGCGCTTGTAGGCCACCCACATGGCAATGGGCAGCGCCAGCAGCACATCCAGGATCAGGATCGGCAGCATCACCGTGAGTGTGGCCGGCAGCCGCGTAGCGAACAGGTTGCTCACCGCTTCGTTGGTGGCCCAGCTCTTGCCGAAGTCGAAGGTGGCGATCGACTTGATGAAGATCCAGAACTGGAACCAGGCGGGTTCGTTCAGGCCCAACTGCTGTCGGATCGCGTCGATCTGCTCGGGGGTGGCGTTGAGGCCACCGAGGATTTCCGCGGGGTCGCCGCCGAAGTACTTGAAGAGGACGAACACCAGCAGCACAACGCCCAAGAGCGTCGGAATCATCTGCCACAGGCGCCGGATGAGATAGGCCAGCATGCTTTGCAAACTCCAGAAACTGCGCCGCCCAGGCCTGCCTTCTGGCTCCTGGGCGCGCGTGGAATCCCCGGCTTTCGCGGGATGCGCGAGTCTAGCGGCCCGGCGAGCGGTTTTTTCACGGCGTTTCCCCGGTGCTCGCCCGCACTTCCCGGGTCGCAGGGTGATTGCCCCACTGCGCTGAAGGGACTTGGCGGCTTGGCGGCGGAACGGCCTAGGGTCCCGAGGTCCCGGGTCGGCCCGCGCGGCCGCCACTGGGGGTGTTCCAGGGTTCTCTGGCCTTCGCCGCGCCGCTAGACTCCGCGCTTTTCAGTCTTTGGCCTTTGCGAAGCCGGGCCCCCACAAGGCCGGTCCGGCACGGGCTCACATCATGACGCGTCGAAATTGGGTGACGGGCAGCCTGCGTGGGGCGGCCTTGGTGTTGGTGTTGACCGGCGCGATCGCCGTGCCGGGCGTGGCGGGTGCGCAGGCCGCCGGGGGCGCGTCGCCGGTGGCTTCGGGGTCTGCCGCGCCCAAAGGCAGTGCGGCCATCAAGACCCTGCGCTACGCCTTTCCGATCGCCGAAACCGGGTTCGACCCGGCTCAGATTTCGGACGCCTACTCACGCATCATCGCGGCCAATATGTTCGAGGCGCCACTGACCTACGACCCACTGGCGCGACCGGCCAAGGTGGTGCCCCAGACGGCGCAGGCCCTGCCCGAGATCTCGGACAACTTCACGCGCTTCGTGTTTCGCATCAAGCCGGGCATCTTCTTTGCCGATGACGCAGCCTTCAAGGGCAGCAAGCGACTGAACGCACAGGGCAAGCGTGAACTGACGGCCGAAGACTATGTCTTCACCCTCAAGCGGCACTACGACCCCAAGACCAAGAGCCCCAGCCTGTTCCAGTTGGAGAACGCGCGCATCCTGGGCCTGTCGGAGCTGCGCAAGAAGACGATCGCCGCCAAGATTGCCTTCGACTACGACACGGAAGTCGAGGGCGTTCGCGCACTGGACCGCTACACGTTTGAGGTGCGGCTGGCCAGCCCGGCGCCGCGCTTTTATTACACCTTCACCGATGGCGGTGTGATGGGTGCGGTGGCGCGCGAGGTGGTGGAGCGCTATGGCGACAAGATCATGGAACACCCGGTGGGCACCGGGCCCTTCCGCCTGGCCGCGTGGAAGCGCTCGTCCAAGATCACGTTGGAGCGCAACCCCAACTACCGTGAGCAGTACTACCACGCTGAGCCGTCGGCCGACGATGGCGAAGCGCAGGCCATGCTGGCCAAGCTCAAGGGCAAGCGCCTGCCCATGGTCGATCGGGTGGAGGTGAGCATCGTGGAGGAAACGCAGCCTCGGTGGCTGGCCTTCCTCAACGGCGAACACGACATGATCGACCGCCTGCCCAATGAATTCGCCACCACCGCCATCCCCAACAACAAGCTGGCGCCGAACCTGCGCAAGAAGGGCATCCAGATGCAGCGGGTGCCGGCGGTGGACGCCACGCTGAGCTACTTCGGCATGGAGCACCCGGTAGTGGGCGGCTATGAGCCGCACAAGGTGGCGCTGCGCCGCGCGATCTCCCTGGCCTATGACGTGGAGCAGGAGATCACCCAGGTGCGCAAGGGCCAGGCCATTCCCGCGCAGGCCATCATCCCGCCCATGCTCACCGGCTTCGACCCACAGATGAAGACCGAGATGAGTGACCACGACCTGGCCCGAGCGCGCGCGCTGCTGGACCTCTATGGTTATGTGGACAAGGACGGTGATGGATGGCGCGACCTGCCCGACGGCAAGCCCCTGGTGCTGGAGTATTCCAGCCAGCCCGACCAGGCCTCGCGCCAGTTGCAGGAACTGTGGCGTAAGGCCATGAAGGCCATCGATGTGCGCATCGAATTCAAGATCGCCAAGTGGCCCGAGCAGCTCAAGGCCAGCCGCGCGGGCAAGCTGATGATGTGGGGTGTTGCCTGGAGTGCCACCAACCCCGATGGCAGCTATTTTCTGGACCTGCTGTACGGCCCGAACAAGGGACAGGCCAACCATTCGCGCTTCGACCTGCCGGCCTTCAACGAGCTTTACAAGCGCCAGTTCGTGATGCCCGACGGGCCCGAGCGCGAGGCACTGATGAACGAGGCCAAGCTGCTGGCCGTGGCCTACATGCCTTATAAGGTCACCGGTCACCGCATCCTCACCGATCTCACCCATCCGCACGTGGTGGGTTACCGCCGGCACCCCTTCCTGCGCGACTTCTGGCGGTACGTGGATGTGGACCATGCCGGTGCGGCGCAGGTGGTGGCGGCGGCGCGATGAGGGCCTTGCGTATGGGCGCTGGCGTGCTGCTGGCGCTGTTGATCTCGGTGGGCGCTTGGGCGCAGGAGTCGAAGGCCCAGAAGGTGCTGCGCCTGTCCTTCCCCACCGCAGAAACCGGCTTCGACCCCGCGCAAGTCAATGACCTCTATTCGCGCACCGTCACGCCCCACATCTTCGAGGGCCTGTATGAGTATGACCACCTGGCGCGCCCTGCCAAGATACGCCCGCTGACGGCCGATGGCATGCCGCAGGTGTCGGCCGACTACCGCACCTGGACGGTGAAGATCAAGCCCGGCATCTACTTCATGGACGACCCGGCCTTCAAGGGCAGCAAGCGGCTGGATGCCCAGGGTCGGCGTGAACTGACCGCGGCGGACTATGTGTTCAGTTACAAGCGTTTTGCCGACCCGGTGAACAAGAGCCCGGTGTGGGGCGGCATGCTGGACACGGG
>JBEAWD010000223.1:0-3132 GCA_041160585.1 Pseudomonadota bacterium
GCCCCCGCCCGAGCTGCCGGGGCCGTCGTTACTGCCGCCACCGCGACCGCCTTTGCCCGACAGCAGGCCGGAGAGCTTGCGATTGAAATCGCGCCAAAGCTCATCCAGGTCGGGCGGCCCCTGCGGGCGCCCCCCCTCGTTGAAGATGAGCTGGCTGCGGCGCAGCCGGTCTCGCAATCGAGCTAAGAGGTTCATCATGGGAAAGTCGACCAATCGGCCGATCGTGCAGGTTCGAATCTTGGGTCAGGCTGACCAGCAGGCGCCACACGGGCACCGGCAGCCGCGGCGTCAGCGATCAGGTCGCGAAGGGCCTCAAGCCCCTGACCTGACACCGCGCTCAGGAACACGCGAGGGCACCGAAGTCCGCCGTCGCGCTCCACCTCGTCGACCATCAGTCGCGGCTGTCGCGATGGCTCCAGGGCGTCAATCTTGTTGAAGACGAGGAGTTGCGGCACCTGATCGGCGCCAATCTCCTGCAGCACGCGCTGCACCTCGTGAATCTGCTCGGTGGCCTGCGGGTTGGCCGCGTCCACCACATGGAGCAGCAGGTCGGCATCGGCCGCTTCGAGCAGCGTCGCCTCGAAGGCTTCCACCAGCTTGTGGGGCAGGTCGCGGATGAACCCCACGGTGTCGGACAGCGACACCGATCGGCCCGCCCTTTCCAGCCAAAGGGAGCGGGTGGTGGTGTCCAAGGTCGCGAACAGCTGATCGGCCGCATAGGTACGGGCCTTCACCAGTGCATTGAACAGCGTGCTCTTGCCCGCGTTGGTGTAACCAACCAGAGACACGCGAAAGGCACCGGAACGCTCGCGCGAGCGGCGCTGCGTGCCCCGCTGCCGCTTGACCTTCTCCAGGCGCGCGGTCACGGTCTTGATGCGCTCGCCGATCATGCGGCGGTCCAGTTCGATCTGGGTCTCACCCGGGCCACCGCGCGTGCCGATACCGCCCTGTTGGCGTTCCAAGTGGCTCCAGCGGCGAACCAGGCGGGTCGACACGTACTGCAAACGCGCCAGTTCGACCTGAAGCTTGCCCTCGTGGCTTTGCGCGCGCTGCGCGAAGATTTCGAGAATCAGTGCGGTGCGGTCGGCCACCGGCACACCCAGGAATCGTTCCAGGTTGCGCTGCTGGGCAGGAGACAGGGCCTGGTCAAACAGCACCCCGTGGGCTCCCTGCTCGGTGACCATGCCCTTGATCTCCTCGGCCTTGCCGCTGCCCACGAACAGCGCGGGGTCGGGCGATCGGCGCCGCGCCGTCAGGCGCGCCACCGGGCGGTCGCCGGCGGATTCCGCCAATTGGGCCAATTCGTCCAGGCTCGCCTCGAAGGGCGAGTCCGGGCCGAGGTCAACCCCCACCAACACCACGCGGTTGGCAGGTTCGGCCGTATGGTCGACGCGGTGACCTCCCATGGCCTTACTGGCCGTCCTGGGTGTCCTGGGACTCCTGTGCGTGGAAATTCACGGCGCGGCCGGGTACCACGGTGGAGATGGCGTGCTTGTAGACCATCTGCGTGACGGTGTTGCGCAGCAGCACCACGTACTGGTCGAAGGATTCGATGTGCCCCTGTAGCTTGATGCCGTTGACGAGGTAGATCGACACCGGCACATGTTCCTTGCGCAAAAGATTGAGGAACGGATCCTGGAGAAGCTGGCCTTTATTGCTCACGATATCTTCCGTGTTGAAGTGTTCTGTTTCGGCACATTAACACAAGCCCAATATCAGGGCTGTGTGTCGGTGAAGGGATTGCGTCCGCTCTTGAATTCGATGCGCATTGGAGTCCCGACCAGCTTGAAATGTTCCCTGAAGCGCCCTTCGAGGTAGCGCCTGTAGGAATCGGTGATGTGCTCGAGGTTGGTGCCATGGATCACCACCACCGGCGGGTTGCGTCCGCCCTGGTGGGCATAGCGCAGCTTGGGACGGAAGGCGCCGGCGCGCTTGGGCTGTTGGTGGTCCACCGCGTCCTGCAGCAGTCGGGTCAACACTGGGGTCGACAGCTTGGCAGTGGCGCTGGCGTGCACCTCGTCGATGGCCTTCCAAAGAGGGCCTAGGCCCTGGCGCTTGAGGGCCGAGATGCGCACGATGGGCGCAAACTTCAGGAAGGCCAACCGTTGCTCAATCGAACGCTCCAGCATCTGCCGCTGGTAGCTGTCGATCGCGTCCCACTTGTTGACCGCAATCACCACCGCCCGGCCCGACTCCAGGATGTAGCCGGCGATGTGCGCGTCCTGGTCCCCCACACCTTGGGTGGCATCCAAGAGCAACACGGCCACGTTCGCGTCGGCGATGGCCTGCAGCGTCTTGACCACCGAGAACTTCTCGATGGCCTCGAACACCCGACCCTTGCGACGCAAACCGGCCGTGTCGATGATTTCGTAGCGGCGGCCTGCGCGCTCCAGCGGAACCTTGATGGCGTCGCGCGTGGTGCCCGGCATGTCGAAGGCCACCAGGCGCTCCTCGCCCAGCCAAGTGTTGATCAGCGTGGACTTGCCCACATTGGGCCGGCCGGCCACCGCCAGGCGCAGCACGCCGTCGTCTTCGGCCTCAACGCCCTCCTCACCCGCTTCTTGAGCATCGCCTTCGGGTACGAAAGGCTCCAGCACCGCGTCCAGCAGGCTGCGGATGCCCTGGCCGTGCGCGGCGGACACGGGATGTGGCTCTCCCATGCCCAGTTCGTGGAACTCGACCAACAACGGAGACTCGCTCATGCCTTCGGCCTTGTTGACCGCCAGGTGCGTGCGCTTGTTGACCGAGCGCAGGTAACGTGCAATGTCCGCATCCTGGGCGGACAGCCCCGAACGCACGTCCACCACGAACACCACCGCATCAGCCTCGGCCACCGCCTGCTTGGTCTGCTTGGCCATTTCGGCCACCACGCCCGTGGGCTTCTGCGGCTCGAAGCCGCCGGTGTCGATGACGATGAACTCTTGTCCGCCGTGACGGGCATCACCGTAGTGGCGGTCACGGGTCAGGCCGGCGTAGTCGGCCACGATCGCATCACGGCTCTTGGTGATGCGATTGAACAGCGTGGACTTGCCCACATTCGGGCGCCCCACCAGCGCGATGACCGGTTTCACGGGGCCTGCCAGGCGTAAACACCGCCCTTGCTCGTGACCGCCACGATTACCTTGCCAGCCG
>JBEAWD010000283.1:0-10686 GCA_041160585.1 Pseudomonadota bacterium
CTCACACCGAAACCGCCCATGTGCTGATGAAGGTGGAGACGCACAACCACCCCACGGCCATCTCGCCCTTTCCCGGTGCGGCCACTGGCGCGGGTGGTGAGATCCGCGACGAAGGTGCCACCGGCCGTGGCGCGCGTCCCAAGGCGGGCTTGACCGGCTTTTCGGTGTCCAACCTTCACCTGCCGGGACTGAGCGAACCCTGGGAGCGCGACCCCGTGGGCAAGCCCGAACACATCGCCAGCGCGCTGCAGATCATGACCGAAGGCCCCTTGGGTGGGGCGGCCTTCAACAACGAATTTGGCAGGCCCAACCTGGGTGGCTATTTCCGGGTGTATGAGCAGACCGTGGACGGCGTTCGACGCGGTTACCACAAGCCCATCATGATCGCCGGCGGACTGGGCAGCATCCGCGCCGACCTCACGCACAAGATCGTGTTCCCCGCGGGTACCCTGCTCGTGCAGCTGGGGGGGCCGGGCATGCGCATCGGCATGGGTGGTGGCGCGGCTTCGTCCATGGCCGCCGGCACGAATACGGCCGCTTTGGACTTCGATTCGGTCCAGCGCGGCAACCCCGAGATTCAGCGCCGCGCGCAGGAGGTGATCAACCAGTGCTGGGCCATGGGGCCGGCCAACCCCATCCTGGCCATCCACGATGTGGGTGCTGGTGGCATCAGCAACGCCTTCCCCGAACTGGTGGACGGTGCCGGGCGCGGTGCTCGATTCGATCTGCGCCAGGTGCCGCTGGAGGAGTCCGGTCTGGCGCCCAAGGAAATCTGGTGCAACGAGAGCCAGGAGCGTTATGTGCTGGCCCTGGACCCGGCGCGCCACGACGCCTTCAAAGCCTTCTGCGAGCGTGAACGTTGCCCGTACGCGGTGGTGGGCACGGCCACGCAGGAAACCCAGTTGGTGCTGGAAGACGGCCCGGGGGGAGATCGGCCCATCGACATGCCCCTGGAGGTGTTGCTGGGCAAGGCGCCCAAGATGCACCGCGATGTCCTAAGCGTCGCGCGCCGCGCTCAGGCGCTGGACCTCACCGGCGTCAAACTGGAAGATGTTGCATTGGCCGTGCTGCGCCACCCCACGGTGGCCAGCAAGCGCTTCCTCATCACCATCGGCGACCGCACGGTGGGTGGGCTGTCGCATCGCGATCAGTTGGTGGGGCCCTGGCAGGGGCCGGTGGCCGACGGTGCGGTCACCCTGGCCGACTACCGGGGCTTTGCGGGCGAGGCCATGAGCATGGGCGAGCGCACGCCCCTGGCCTCGGTTGATGCGCCCGCTTCTGGCCGCATGGCAGTGGCCGAGGCCCTGACCAACCTGTTGGCCGCACCGGTGGAGTTGTCGCGCGTCAAGCTCAGTTGCAACTGGATGGCGGCCTGTGGCGAAGCCGGCGAGGACGCAGCGCTGTACGAGACCGTCAAGGCCGTGGGCCTGGAGCTGTGTCCGGCCCTGGGCATCGGCGTGCCGGTGGGCAAGGACTCTCTTTCCATGCGCACCCGATGGAGCGAGGCGAGCAACGCCCGGCAGGTGGTCGCACCGGTGAGCTTGATCGTGTCGGCCTTCGCCAGCGTCGGTGACGTGCGGGGCACCTTGACCCCGCAGCTGCGCACCGATCGCGGTGACACCACGCTGATCCTGGTCGACCTGGGCCAGGGTAAGAACCGCATGGGGGGCTCCATCCTGTCGCAGGTGCACGGGGCCTTTGGTGAAGCAGTGCCCGATCTGGATGAGGCCACGTTGTTGAAGTCGCTGTTCGATGCGATCAATGAACTTCGCCGGGATGGCCTGCTGCTGGCTTACCACGACCGCAGCGACGGCGGCTTGTGGGCAGCGGTGTGCGAGATGGCCTTTGCTGGCCACACCGGCCTGAGCCTGAATGTGGACATCCTGGTCACCGAAGGCGATGGGATTGGGGACAGCCGCGCCGAGTATGGTGACTCGAAGAACTGGGCCAGTCAGGTGTCTGAGCGGCGCAATGAACTCACGCTGAAGGCACTGTTCAACGAGGAGCTGGGTGTGGTGCTGCAGGTGCGCACCGAGCAGCGCAACGAGGTGATCCAGCGTCTGCGCGCGCATGGCCTTTCCCGCCACAGCCATTTCATCGGCAAGCCCAATGACCGTGGGGTGGTGGAGGTGTGGCGCGACACCAAGCCCGTCTTCAGCGCACCGCTGCAGGAGCTGCAGCAGGCCTGGGACGAGGTCAGCTGGCGCATCGCCCGTGAGCGCGACAACCCGGTGTGCGCCGACGCCGAGCACGACAGCGTGGGCGATCCGGCCGACCACGGGCTGCAGGTAGACCTGAGCTTTGATCCGCTGGAGGATGTCGCTGCGCCCTACCTGAACCTGTCCAAACCCAAGCTGGCCATCCTGCGCGAGCAAGGGGTGAACAGCCACGTGGAGATGGCCTACGCCATGGCGCAGGCGGGTTTTGAGGCGCACGACGTGCACATGACCGACCTGCACAGCGGTCGGGCGCGATTGCAGGACTACGCGGGTTTCGTGGCCTGCGGCGGCTTCAGCTACGGTGACACCCTGGGCGCCGGCGAGGGCTGGGCGCGTTCCATTCGTTTCAACCCCGGTATGAAGGCCGCATTCGAGGCCTTCTTTGGCCGTCCTGACACCTTTGCCCTGGGGGTGTGCAACGGGTGCCAGATGATGGCCGCGCTCGCCCCCATGATCCCCGGCGCCCAGCATTGGCCACGCTTCACCCGCAACAAGAGCGAGCAGTTCGAAGCACGCCTGTCGCAGGTCGAAATCCTTGAAAGTCCGAGCCTGTTCTTCCAGGGCATGGCAGGCAGCCGCCTGCCCATCGCCGTGGCCCACGGTGAGGGTTTCGCCGATTTCAGCCGCAGCGGCGATGCGCAGCAGGTGCACCGCGCCATGCGATTCGTTGACTCCCAAGGCCGGCCGACCGAACGCTATCCCCACAACCCCAACGGCAGCGTCGATGGACTGACCGCCGTCACCACGGCCGATGGCCGATTCACCGTGTTGATGCCCCATCCCGAGCGTGTGTTCCGCAACGTGCAGATGAGCCACAGCGGGGGCGATGTGAGCGCGCCCAGCCCCTGGCGGCGCATGTTTGGCAACGCGCGGCGTTGGGTGGGCTGATTCGTATGCTTTTCCTTCTTTCCCCCGCCAAGTCCCTCGATTACGAATCCGTGCTGCCGGCCGGCATGGCCCGCAAGGCTTCCGAGCCTTTGTTCACAGAGCGCGCGGCCGAGTTGATCAATGTGTTGCGCCCGCTGTCGTCGGCGCAGATCGCCGGCCTGATGGACCTGTCGGACAACCTGGCGGGCCTCAACGCCGCTCGATACGCGGCCTGGTCACCCAAGGCCACCGCCGCCAACAGCCGCCCAGCGGTGCTGGCCTTCAACGGCGATGTCTACGATGGGCTGCAGGCCTCGTCGCTGTCAGCCGATGACCTGGCCTGGGCGCAGGACCATCTGGTCATCCTGTCGGGTCTCTACGGGGCTCTGCGCCCGCTGGACAAGCTTCAGCCCTATCGCCTGGAGATGGGCACGAAGCTGACGAACCCGCTGGGCAAGGACCTCTACGCGTTCTGGGGCGATGAGGTGGCGAATTACCTCAACGGTCGAATTCCCGTGCGGCGCAGCGCGTCCTCGGGCGAGCCGGTGATCGTCAACCTGGCGTCGCAGGAATACTTCAAGGTGGTCGACCGCAAAGGCTTGAAGGCACGGGTGGTGGAGTGCGTGTTCGAGGATTGGAAGGGCGGCGGCTACAAGGTCATCAGTTTCTTTGCCAAGCGCGCGCGCGGGCTGATGGCACGCCACGCCATCGTCAGTCGCGCTGGCAGGGTCGACGACCTCAAGGCCTTCAACCTCGACGGCTATGCTTGGGATTCGAATGCTTCTGAGCCTGACCGACTGGTGTTCAGGCGGCGACAAGCGTGATCGGTCAGTCAAGACAGTCAAGCGTTCAGCATCATGAGTCAAGTCATCACCGATACCCTGCGCCACTGGATCGTCGAACAGGCACGTGCCGGCTGCACGCCCGAGTCGGTGCTGCAGGCCATGAAGGACAGTGGTTGGGATGAGGCCACGGCCATGTCGGCCATGGAGGAGACCTTGCTCGCCCTGGTGGAGTCGCCCCGTCCAGTGCCCTTCGTGGCGATCGGCGAAGGCTCCAGGGCTGACGCGGGCGACCGGCAGGTGCATGTCTTGGCCCGCATGGGCAACCCCACCGTGGTGGTGTTGGGTGGCCTGCTCTCCGATGAGGAATGCGATGAGCTGATGGCCGCCGCGGGTCCCCGCATGGGCCGCTCGGAAACAGTGCGCGCGGGCGACGGTCAAGCCGAGGTCAATGAGGCGCGCACCAGCCACGGCATGTTCTTCGAGCGGGGTGAGTCTGACCTCATTGCTCGAATCGAACAGCGCATGGCCACCTTGCTGCACTGGCCGGTGGACCATGGCGAGGGTCTGCAGGTGCTGCATTACCAACCAGGCGCCGAGTACAAGCCACACCACGACTATTTCGACCCGGCGGCCCCAGGCACCGCTGCCGTGCTCAAGCGCGGCGGCCAGCGCGTGGGCACCTTGGTCGTCTACCTCAACACGCCCGCGTCGGGTGGCGCCACCACCTTTCCGGATGTGGGCCTGGAAGTGGCGCCCATCAAGGGCAACGCCGTCTTCTTCAGCTACGACCGCCCGCATCCCCTCACCAAGACCCTGCATGCCGGTGCGCCGGTCGAGGACGGTGAGAAGTGGGTGGCCACCAAGTGGCTGCGCGAGGGGGTGTTCACGTGAGCCTGCCGCTGGCGGGCATCACCGTGCTCGACCTGACGCAGCTGCTGCCGGGCCCTTTGGCCACACGCCACCTGATGGAGTGGGGCGCCCAGGTGGTGAAAGTGGAGCCACCGGGCGCGGGGGACGGCAGTCGGCTGATGTACCTCACCGATGAGGACAGGGCGCTGGACCGACCCAGCGGCTTCTTTCGTGACCTCAACGAAGGCAAGGAAGCGTTGCGGCTGGACCTGCGCAGTGAGTCAGGCAAGGCCGAGTTGCTGGAACGTGTGCGCCGATCGGATGTCTTGATCGAGGGGTTTCGCCCCGGCGTCATGCAGCGACTGGGGCTGGGATGGGACACGCTGCAACAGGTCAACCCCAGACTCGTGATGGCCGCCATCACCGGCTACGGTCAGAACGGGCCTTATGCCCTCAAGGCCGGCCACGACATCAACTACATCGCGCTGTCTGGGGTGCTCGACCAGATCGGCCTGCCGACCGATGGGCTCGATGAAGGGCTCCCGGCCGTGCCCAACTTCCAGATCGCCGATCTCCTGGGCGGCACTTAGGCGGCGGTGTCAGGCCTTCTGGCGGCGCTCGTGGGGGCTCAGCGCACGGGGCAGGGGCGATTTGTCGATATCTCCATGACCCGCGAGGTGTGGCGCCATGCGGTGATTGCGCGCGCCGAGGCACAAAGCCTGAACCTGGTGCCGGCGCGAGGCACGAGCCTGCTCAATGGCGGGGCCGCCTGCTATGGCGTGTACCGTTGTTCGGATGGACGCCACCTGGCGGTGGGGGCGCTGGAGCCCAAGTTCTGGCAGGCCTGGTGCGAGGCCATCGGCAAGCCCGAATGGTCGCCGCGCCACTGGAGCCGTGGCGAACAGCCCGGCTCTCAGGAGGCGACGCAGACCCGCCGCATGATGGCGGACCTGCTGGCGCGGCGCACCATGGCCGAGTGGGCGGCTATCGCGGACCCGGCCGACTGTTGCGTGACCCCGGTGCTGCACCTGAACGAGGTCCCCGACCATCCCTGGATGCAGGGCGGCCATTAGAGGCCTGTCCACCCCCGGGTTGGCCGCCGCGGCCCTGCGGGCGCGAGCCACGGCCTCGGTCACCACCGCCACCGCCGCCACCACCACCGCGGCGGGTTCCACCCACTCCGATGGTCATGCGGCCCAATACGATCGGCTCGGCCTTCTCATCGGCCGGCGGCTCGAAGCCTGGCACGCTGGCGCGCGGAATCTCGCGCTTGATCAGCTTTTCGATGTCGCGCAGGAAGATCTCCTCGTCGCGGCACACCAGGCTCAGGGCCTCGCCCTGCGCGCCGGCACGGCCCGTGCGACCGATGCGGTGCACATAGTCCTCGGGCACATTGGGCAGTTCGAAATTCACCACGTGGGGCAGCTGATCGATGTCGATGCCGCGGGCGGCAATGTCGGTGGCCACCAGCACCGGCAGGGTGCCGGCCTTGAATTCGCTCAGTGCCTTGGTGCGCGCGCCCTGGCTTTTGTTGCCGTGGATGGCCATGGCCGGGATCCCCTCTTTGCTGAGGTACTCGGCCAGACGATTGGCGCCGTGCTTCATGCGTGTGAACACCAGGACCTGGTGCCAATCGCCTTCTCGGATTAACTGGGCCAACAGTTCCTTCTTGCGTTCGCGCCCCGTCATGATGACGCGCTGGGCGATCGTCTCGGCGGTCGCGTTGCGGCGCGCCACTTCGATGAGCGAGGGCTGGTTGAGCAGGCGGTCGGCCAGCGCCTTGATCTCGTCACTGAAGGTGGCCGAGAACAGCAGGCTTTGCTTCTTGGCCGGCACGATGGCCAGCACCTTCTTGATGTCGTGGATGAAGCCCATGTCCAGCATGCGGTCGGCCTCATCGAGCACGAAGACCTGCACGTGTGACAGGTCCAGGGTTCCTTGCTGGTGGTGATCGAGCAGCCGCCCGGGTGTGGCCACGAGGATGTCCACGCCCTTGCGCAAGCGGTCGATCTGCGGCTGCATGCCCACGCCGCCGAACATCACCATGGAGGTCAGGGGAAGGTACTTGCCGTAGGTGCGTACGCTTTCCTCGACCTGGGCCGCGAGTTCGCGGGTGGGGGTCAGAATCAAGGCGCGAATGGCCACGCGGCCACGGGCGTCGCGCGCAGGCTTGTCGGCGGCCAAGCGGTGCAGCAGGGGCAGGGTGAAGCCTGCGGTCTTGCCGGTGCCGGTCTGCGCGCCGGCCATGAGGTCGCCGCCCTTCAGGACGGCAGGAATGGCTTGTGCCTGGATGGGGGTTGGGGTCTCGTAACCCTCTTCGCGCACCGCGCGCAGGATGGGCTCGGCCAAGCCGAGTTCGGTGAAGTTCATTTGTGTTGTTGACCCCTGTGAGGGCCTTGATTCCCGCCAACCGCCGCTCCGGGAGGAGGGCACCAGTCGTGGCTGGGAACAGAGTGGTGTGGGGCCGCGTTGGGCCGCCTTTGCGAGGACTGGAGCGCCGCGCAGACCTTCGCAGTGTAGCCCAAGGCGGCCGCGACCTCGCCTGCGAGGCAGGCCGGCGATCGATGTGAACGGCCCCTGAGGACTCAGACCGTTCGCGCCAAGCGCACCATGGTGGCGCCTGGCGTGGCGTGAGCCAGCGAGGGCATCACCAGCACGCAGTCATCGTAGGGGGTGGCCACGGCCTTGGCCCCATCGTGTCCGATCACCGTGCCTTGGCGCTCGATCACCTGGCCTGTCGAGTAGCGGTCGTGGAAGCTGGGCGGCTGGCCTTGCTGCACGGTCACCGCATGCGTGACCTTCAGTCGGGTGGGTGCCCTCGGCGCATCGGGCGCGCGCCAGGCGGCGGGAAGGTCACCTGCATCCACGGCGCCACTGGCCACCAGGAAGCGGTGCAGCACATCCAAGGCCACGGTGCGCGAGGACGCTGCGCCATGCCAACCGCACTCCACCAGCAGCGCCACGGCCTGCTGATCTTCTTCGCGGCCAAAGCGCCCATGGTCGCGCATGCGTGTGCCCGCTGCATGCCCGGCATCGGCCACCAGGATGCCCGGCGAACCCCAGGCGGCGGCGTGGGCGGCGTGGTGCGTCATCAGGCCGGTCAGTCCCAACGGGGGGCCATCCGCATGCATGGAGTGAAGGTCCAAGAGCCAATCCGCGCGCTCCACCACCGGCTGCAGTTCCAGCACCCGCCGCTGTTCGCAGTTCAAGGCCGCGCCTTCCACGCGCCAGGGCATGCGGCCCCACAGGCGGTTGAAATCCTGGTCCACGAAGCGCGAGCGGTCGGTGTCGTCCGGATTGAAGCGGTCGAAGGCCGCCAGGTTGCAAAAGGCCAGGGTGAGCGCACCGCAGCTGGGCCGGATACCGGCCTCCAAGGCTTCAAACAGCGCCCAGGCGCCGCACAGCTCATTGCCGTGAACAAGCGCTGTGACCAGCACCTCGCGGCCTGGACGGGGCGCCTCGAAGCGCCACACCCCTTCTAGCCCGGTGTTGCCTTCTCGCCAGCGGCCCAGGGGCGGAGGTTGGAGTTCGAAGCGCGTTTCGGACGTCATGGCGGCACTCATTCCTCGATCTTGGCGAAGTCCACGATCTTTCGGTACTTCTCGATCTCTGCTGCGTGGAAGGTGGAGAACTGCAGGCCCGTTGGCGCCATGGTCGATCCCGCTTCCTCAAGCCGCTTGCGCACATCGGCCACCTGTAGGGCATCGCCCAGCGCCTTCTGCAGGCGCTGCATCACCGGTGCCGGAAGACCGGCTGGCCCGAACAGGCCGAACCAGCTGCTGATGTCCACCGCCTTGAGCGCCGGGTGTTCGGCCAAGGCGGGGATCTCCGGTGTGATGCCGGCACGCCTGGCCTGCGTGGTGCCGATCGGGATCATCTTGCCGCTGCGGATGTGGGGCAGGGCGCTGGACAAAACGAATACCCCGAAGTCCAGCTGACCACTGAGCAGATCGGTCGTCAGCGGCGCGACACCACGGTAGGGGATGTGGACCTTGAAGAGGCCCGCCGCCTCCTTGGTCATTTCGCCGGCCAGGTGCAGCGCGGTGCCTACGCCGGAAGACCCATAGCTGAAACGGCCGGGGTTGCGCTTGACCTTCTGGATGAACTCGGCCGCTGTGCGAGGGGCGTCCTTGCTGCCCGCCGAGGCCACCAGCACCATGGGCTGTGAGGCGATGAGGCCGATACCACTGAGGTCGCGCAGCGGATTGAGCTTGAGCTTTCGGTTCACCAGGGAAGCAATGGCCGTTTCGTTGTTGGCCCCCAGCAGCAGCGTGTAGCCGTCCGGCGCGGCCTGTACCACCTTCTGGGCCCCCAGCACACCGCCGGCGCCGCCAATGTTCTCGATCACGACCTGCACGCCGAGTTGTCGGGCCAGTTCAGCGCCCACCACGCGCCCGGTGAGGTCGGTGCTGCCGCCGGGCGGGTAGCCCACCACCAAGGTGATGGGCCGGTTGGGGTAGTCCCCCGTTTGGGCCTGCGCGGGGGAAAGCAGGCCGGTCAGGCCCAGGCCCAATCCCGTGGCCGAGGCCGACCCCAGGGCAGCCCCGGCGGCCAGGCCCCTGAGCACCTGTCGACGCGGCGCATGGACATGGACGGACGCGTCTGGGGTCGTTTCAGGCCTGTGCGTTGGCGTCGGGTCACGGTCGGGGTGGGTGGTCGTGGGCTTGGCTTGGGTCATGGCGGCTCGCTCAAGGTGGCTCAGGGATAATCGTGGATTGTGCAGCCGAGCACCCACCACTTTCGATTCTCAAAGCCATGGCCCAGTACGTCTTTACGATGAACCGCGTCACCAAGACGGTGCCGCCCAAGCGACAGATCCTCAAGGAGGTGTCGCTGTCCTTCTTCCCCGGCGCCAAGATCGGTGTGCTCGGCCTGAACGGTGCGGGCAAGTCCACGCTGCTCAAGATCATGGCCGGCATCGACCGAGAGATCGAAGGCGAAGCGGTGGCCATGCCCGGCATCAAGATCGGCTATCTGCCCCAGGAGCCCCTGGTCAATCCGGACCAAACCGTGCGTGAAGCCGTGGAGGAGGGCATCGGTGGCGTGTTGGCCGCCAAGAAGCGCCTGGATGAGGTGTACGCGGCCTACGCCGAGCCCGATGCGGACTTCGACAAGCTGGCCAGCGAGCAGGCCGAACTTGAGGCCATCATCGCCGCGGCCGGCTCAGAGAACACCGACCTGCAGTTGGAGCTGGCCGCCGACGCCCTGCGCCTGCCGCCCTGGGAAGCCACCATCGGCAACCTATCCGGCGGTGAGAAGCGCCGCGTCGCCCTGTGCCGCTTGCTGCTGAGCAAGCCCGACATGCTGCTGCTGGACGAACCCACCAACCACCTCGATGCGGAAAGCGTGGAGTGGCTTGAGCAGTTCCTGCAGCGCTTTCCCGGCACGGTGGTGGCCATCACCCACGACCGCTACTTCCTGGACAACGCGGCCGAGTGGATCCTCGAGCTCGACCGTGGCCACGGCATTCCCTGGAAGGGCAACTACTCCGACTGGCTGGACCAAAAGGAAGCCCGTCTGGAGGCCGAGCAGAAGAGTGAAGACGCCCGCCGCAAGGCCATGAAGCAGGAACTGGAGTGGGTGCGCAAGAACGCCAAGGGCCGTCAGGCCAAGAGCAAGGCGCGTCTGGCCCGCTTCGAGGAACTGAGCGACTACGAATACCAGAAGCGTAACGAGACCAACGAGATCTTCATTCCCGTGGCCGAGCGCCTGGGCAATGAGGTGATCGAATTCAAGGGCGTGAGCAAGTCCTTCGGCGACCGCTTGCTCATCGACAACCTCAGTTTCAAGGTGCCCGCAGGTGCCATCGTCGGCATCATCGGCCCCAACGGCGCGGGCAAGTCCACCCTGTTCCGCATGCTTCAAGGCGTCGAGAAGCCCGACAGTGGCGACATCGTGATCGGCAAGACGGCGCAGCTGGCTTTCGTGGACCAGTCGCGTCAAAGCCTGGACAGCAACAAGACCGT
>JBEAWD010000287.1:0-11416 GCA_041160585.1 Pseudomonadota bacterium
GCTTTCCCGAGATGCTGGACGGCCGCGTCAAGACGCTACACCCGCGTGTGCATGGCGGGCTGCTAGCGCGGCGCGACATGCCGGCGCATATGTCGGCCCTGGCCGAGCACGGCATCGGCACCATCGACTTGCTGGTGGTCAACCTCTACCCCTTTGAGAACACGGTGGCCAAGGCCGACTGCACCCTGGGCGAGGCCATCGAGAACATCGACATCGGCGGGCCGGCCATGGTCCGCAGTGCAGCAAAGAACTGGAAGGACGTGGCGGTGCTGACCGATGCGGCCCAGTACGCCGGCGTGCTGGCCGAACTGAAGGCTGGCGGCATCAGCCGTGAGACGAAGTTCGCCCTCGCGGTGGCGGCCTTCAACCGCATCAGCAACTATGACGCGGCCATCAGCGACTACCTGTCGGCCATCACGCTGCCGGCTTCGGATGAGGAAGTGCCCGCGCGCACCGAGTTCGCCGCTCAGAGCAACGGGCGTTTCGTGAAGCTGCAGGACCTGCGCTACGGCGAGAACCCGCACCAAAGCGCAGCCTTCTACCGCGACCTCCATCCCGCACCCGGCTCACTCGTGACAGCCACGCAGTTGCAGGGCAAGGAGCTGTCCTACAACAACATCGCCGATGCCGACGCGGCCTGGGAGTGCGTCAAGGCATTCGACCCGGTGGGCGATGGGCCGGCCTGCGTGATCGTCAAGCATGCCAACCCCTGCGGTGTGGCCGTGGGGGCTTCCGCGTTGGAGGCCTACGCCAAGGCCTTCCAGACCGACCCCACCTCCGCCTTCGGCGGGATCATCGCCTTCAACACCGTGCTCGACGAATCGGCGGCGCAGGCGGTGGCCAAGCAGTTCGTGGAGGTGCTGATCGCCCCGGGCTACACCGATGGCGCGCTCAAGGTGTTCGCGGCCAAGGCCAACACGCGTGTGCTGAAGATCTCGATGGAGGGCGTGGACCGCTCGGCCTCGAAGGCCTGGGACCGGGGCCTGAACAGCCACGACGTCAAGCGCGTGGGCTCGGGCTTGTTGATTCAAAGCGCGGACAACCGCGTGGTCGCGGCGGTCGACCTGAAGGTGGTCACCAAGGTGCAACCCACACCCCAGCAACTGTCGGACCTGCTGTTTGCTTGGAAGGTGGCCAAGTTCGTCAAGAGCAATGCCATCGTGTTCTGCGGCGGCGGGATGACGCTGGGCGTGGGGGCGGGACAGATGAGCCGCATCGACAGCGCCCGCATCGCTTCGATCAAGGCCGCCCATGCGGGCCTGGTCCTGCAGGGCTCGGCGGTGGCCAGTGACGCCTTCTTCCCCTTCCGAGACGGCTTGGACGTGGTGTGTGAAGCCGGGGCGACCTGCGTGATCCAACCGGGTGGTTCGGTGCGCGACGACGAGGTGATCGCCGCGGCCGACGAGCGGGGTATCGCCATGGTGCTCACCGGCGTGCGGCACTTCAGGCATTGATGTCGACCATGCGCATCCTGGGCATCGATCCCGGCCTGCAGACCACAGGCTTCGGCATCATCGACGCCGAGGGGGCGCGGCTGAGCTATGTGGCCAGCGGCACCATCCGCACCTCGGGTGCGGCGCACCGGGCTGAACAGGGCGATCTGCCGGGACGGCTGAAGATCATCTTCGACAGCATCGGCGAGGTGGCAGAGCGCTGGCAGCCCACGACGAGTGCGGTGGAGATCGTTTTCGTGAACGTGAACCCCCAGAGCACTTTGCTGTTGGGTCAGGCGCGGGGCGCAGCCTTGACCGCCCTGGTGGCGCGAGGCCTACCCGTTCAGGAGTACACCGCGCTGCAGATGAAGAAGGCGGTGGTGGGCCATGGCCACGCGCGCAAGGAACAGGTGCAGTTGATGGTGCAGCGCCTGCTGCAGCTGCCGGGCTTGCCCGGCAAGGATGCATCCGACGCGCTGGGCTTGGCCATCACCCATGCCCATGCGGGCTCTTCGTTTGCGGCCATGGCGCAGGGCGCCAAGCTTCAGCGGCGCACCCACGCCCTGTACAAGGGTGGTCGCACCTACTGAGCGGGAAGGCTCCGCCGCAGGGTGTTCAGCGGGGTGCGCGGCGCAAGATGCCCGCGCTCACCAGGCCGGCGCCAGCTCGGCAAAGCCCTCGGGCGCCTGCCGTGCGTCGTCGAAGGTGACCACCTCCCAGGCGTCCTGGTCGGCCAGCAGTTGGCGCAGCAGCCGGTTGTTCAAGGCATGGCCACCCTTGAAGGCGGTGTAGGCCGCCAGCAGTGGCTTGCCCAACACATGCATGTCGCCGATGGCATCCAGGATCTTGTGCTTGACGAACTCATCGTCGTAACGCAAACCCTCGGCGTTGAGCACGCGGTAATCGTCGACCACGATCACGTTGTCCATGCTGCCGCCCAGCCCCAGGCCACGGGCGCGCATCATCTCCACGTCCTTGGTGAAGCCAAAGGTGCGCGCGCGCGCGATGTCGCGCTTGTACTGGCCGGTGGCGAAATCAAAGGCGACGGTCTGCCCCGTGGCATCCAAGGCGGGGTGGTTGAAATCGATCTCGAAGCTCAGCCGGTAGCCGTGGTGGGGTTCGAGCCGCGCCCACTTCAGTGAAGCGCCCTCACCCTCACGCAGTTCCACCGGCTTCTTCACCCGCAGGAAACGCTTGGGCGCATTCTGAAGTTCGATACCCGCGCTTTGCAGCAGAAACACGAAGCTGGCCGCGCTGCCGTCAAGGATGGGCACTTCCTCGGCGGTGATGTCGATGTAGAGGTTGTCCAAGCCCAGCCCGGCGCAGGCGCTGAGCAGGTGTTCGATGGTCTGCACCTTGGGCCCGCCGGGGTTGCCGATGGGGCTGATGGTGGTGGCCATCCGCGTGTCGGTCACCGATTCCGGCGTGACCGGCAGGTCCACCGGCTGGGGTAGGTCCGTGCGCCGGAAGACGATGCCGGTGTCGGGGGCGGCCGGACGCAAGGTGAGTTCAACGCGCTGACCACTGTGCACACCCACGCCCACGGCACGGGTGACGGATTTCAGGGTGCGCTGACGAATCATGGGGAGATTGTCTGTGATTTGCCGATCAGGCGCTGTGGAAAGACAGCTCCGCCGGGGTGGTGGGAAGGAGGAACCACCACCCCGGGGAGCCCAAGACCGGCGGGCTTGGCACACGCCCGCCAGTCGGTTCACGAACGCTCGATCGGCGTGCCGATCAGTTTGTCGATCAGCCTTCCAATCAGTCTGCCTGGCGGCGCAGGAAAGCCGGGATCTCGATCTCGTCCATGCCGTTGCTGGCCAAGGCTTCCACACGGGCTGATGCCTCGCGCTTGCGCCAAACGCTGGGAACGCCCAGGCCCGCGTAGTTGGTCTCCGGCTGGGCCTGCACCTGGCCGTCGGTCGGGGCCATCATCACCGGCTGGTTGTCGGTTCCCGTGCGCAGCACCGGGGTCTGCACCACGGTGAGCGGCGCCTGCTGGCGCTTGCCCGGGTTCAGGCCGGTGGCGATCACGGTCACGCGCATCTGGTCGCCCAGGCTTTCGTCGTAGGCCGCGCCGTAGATCACATGCGCATCATCGGCTGCATAGCGCTTGATGGTGTTCATGGCGTTGCGGCTTTCCTGCAGCTTGAACGTGGCGCGCGAGGCCACCAGCAGCACCAGCACGCCGCGTGCACCGGACAGGTCGATACCCTCAAGCAGCGGGCAGGCCACGGCGGCCTCGGCAGCCTTGGTGGCGCGATCGGGGCCGCTGGCCATGGCCGTGCCCATCATCGCCTTGCCGGGTTCGCTCATCACCGTCTTCACGTCTTCGAAGTCGACGTTGACCAGCGCATCCATGTGGATGATGTCGCTGATGCCGCCCACGGCATTGCGCAGCACGTCGTTGGCCTTAGCGAAGGCTTCGTCCTGGGTGACATCGTCGCCCAGTACTTCCAGCAGCTTCTCGTTGAGCACCACGATGAGGCTGTCCACGTTGGCCTCGAGCTCGGAGGCGCCCGAGTCGGCCTGCTTGGCCCGGCGGTTGCCTTCGAAGTCGAAGGGCTTGGTGACCACCCCCACGGTGAGGATGCCCATTTCCTTGGCCACGCGGGCCACCACCGGTGCTGCGCCCGTGCCCGTGCCGCCACCCATGCCAGCGGTGACGAACACCATATGCGTGCCTTCCAGCGCCGTGCGGATGTCGTCGATGGCCTCTTCGGCCGCCGCCTTGCCCACTTCGGGCTTGCCACCGGCGCCCAGGCCGTTCTTGCCTAGCTGGATCAGGTGTTGCGCACTGGAGCGGTTGAGGGCCTGGGCGTCCGTGTTGGCGCACACGAACTCCACGCCGCCCATGCCCTGCTTCATCATGTGCTCGACGGCATTGCTGCCGCCGCCACCCACCCCGATCACCTTGATCTTGGTGCCTTGGTCAAACTCTTCGATCATCTCGATGGCCATATGGAACCTCCTTCGTTCGCAGTTGCCGTTGGTTGAAAAAAAACGTCGTTCTAAAAATTGCCGATGAACCAGTCCTTGGCCCGTCCAAGCCAACCTTTCATCGAACCGGCCTGGTGGGCCGCGCGCTGGCCGCGTGCCCGGGCCAGCCTTGCTTCTTCGAGCAATCCCATCACCGTGGCCGACCGAGGGTTGGCCACCATGTCAAACAGCGAGCCGCCATAGGTCGGCACGCCCTTTCGCACAGGCTTGAGGAAGATGTCCTCGCCCAGCTCCACCATGCCCGGCATCACGGCCGAACCCCCGGTGATCACGATCCCACTGCCCAGGAGCTCTTCGTAGCCGCTGTCGCGGATCACCTGGTGCACGAGTGAGTAGATTTCTTCGACGCGCGGCTCGATGACCGCGCCCAGGGCCTGACGGCTGAGCATGCGCGGCATGCGGTCGCCCAGGCCCGGGACTTCCAGCTGCTCGGCCGGGTCGGCCAGAAGCTGCTTGGCCACGCCGAACTCGACCTTGATTTCCTCAGCGTCCTTGGTGGGCGTGCGCAAGGCCATGGCGATGTCGCTGGTGATCAGATCGCCGGCGATGGGAATGACGGCCGTGTGGCGCACCGAGCCTTCGGTGAAGATCGACACATCCGTCGTGCCCGCCCCGATGTCCACCAGGGCCACGCCCAGGGCCTTTTCGTCGGTGGTGAGCACCGCATGGCTGCTGGCGCTGGGGTTGAGCACGAGTTGCTCGACCTCAAGGCCACAGCGGCGCACGCACTTCACGATGTTCTCGGCCGCGCTTTGCGCACCGGTCACCAGGTGCACCTTCACCTCCAGGCGTCCGCCGCTCATGCCAATGGGCTCCTTCACCTCATGGCCGTCGATGATGAATTCCTGGGGCTCCACCAACAGCAGGCGCTGGTCGTTGGGGATGTTGATGGCCTTGGCGGTCTCCACCACGCGGGCGGCATCCACTGGGGTGACTTCCTTGTCCCGCACGATGACCATGCCGGTGGAGTTCTGCCCACGGATGTGGCTGCCAGTGATGCCGGTGTAGACACGGGTGATCTTGCAGTCGGCCATCATTTCGGCCTCCTTCAAGGCCTGCTGGATGCTCTGCACCGTGGCGTCGATGTTGACCACCACGCCGCGCTTGAGGCCATGGCTGGGGGCGATGCCCAGTCCGGCTACGCGCAGTTCACCCGTGGGCATGAACTCGGCCACCACCGCCATCACCTTGGCGGTGCCGATGTCCAGTCCCACGACGAGGTCCTTGTATTCCTTGGCCATCTTCTGTCCTGTGGTCTAGGGTTTGGGCTTGACGGCCCGCGGCGGGGCCGCCGCCGGCTTGCCGGTGACAGCCACCGCGGTGGAGATGCCGGCCAGCCGCAGGGCATAACCCTCGGCATGGCGGAGGTCGGCATACAACACCGGTCTGCGAAAAGGCGCCACCGCCTGCGGCAGCGTGCGAACGAATGACTCGGTTCGGGCCAACAGTTCGGCCTGGGTGCCGCGGCCCAACTCCAGCCGGGTGCCGGTGTCCAGCTCAGCCGACCATGAGCCCTTGCTGCTGAGTTGCAGCAAGCGGATGGCCGCCGGCTGCTGACCCCCGGCCACGCGACCGATCGGCGCGAGCGCTTCGGACAAGGGGCCGTAAAGCGCCCACACCTGGGCCGCTGTCCCGTCGGGTCCCTTGAACCGCGGCAGGTTCTCGTCTTCGACATCGCCCGGGTTGGCCTGAAAGACCGTTCCGTCTTGCCCCACCAGTCGGTCATCGCGTCCATCGCGGGCGTCGGCAGACTCCCACAGCGCCACGGCCTTGTGCTCCACCAGGCGCACGCGCAGCTGACCCGGCCAGTGGCGCTGAACCTCGGCCCGCTGCACCCAGGGCACGGCCTCGAAGGCCCGGCGGGCGGCCTGCAGGTCCACCGTAAAGAAGTTTCCTTCCAGCCTCGGCAGTGCATTGGCCCTGACGGTAGCCACGCTGGTGCGGTTGAGTTCGGCCTCCAGCCGGATCCGCTGGATCGCAAAATTGCCATGCCTCAAGAGCCAGGTGACCGCCAGGGCCAGCACCGTGAAGCCCGCCAGAATCAGCGCCCATCGCGTGGCCCGGTTCATCAGCCGGACGTCCCAGGGCGCTTGGCCAGCGTCATGGGCCACGGCCGAGCCACTGAGCATCGCACTCCAGCCGCCCGCGGGGTTCATGGATGCCGCCACCATCAGGCCTTCCCCCCGGTCGAAGGCGGCGCACCGCGACCGTCGTGGTCGAGCGTGGCAGCCGCCAACAATCGCACACACAGCTCGCCGTAGCCGATGCCGGCCGCACGGGCCGACATGGGCACCAAGGAATGGCTGGTCATTCCAGGCGAGGTGTTCATCTCCAGCAGGAAGGCCTTGCGGTCGCTGGCGCGGATCATGAGATCGGCGCGCCCCCAACCCCGGCAACCCAGGGTGCGATAGGCCTGCAGCGTGATGCGCTGGATCGCCTGCTCTTCCGATGCGGGCAAACCGCTGGGCACGAGGTACTTCACATCGTCGGTGAAGTACTTGTTCTGGTAGTCGTAGGCGCCATCGGGCGCGGTGATGCGCACCACCGGAAGCGCATGCGCCTGCTCACCCTGGCCCAAGACGGCACAGGTCACTTCCTCGCCCTCGATGAATTCCTCGCACAGGACATCGGGGTCGTAGCCGGCGGCCAATTCAACGGCGGCCTGCATCTGCGAGTAGCCCGACACCTTGCTCACGCCAATGGAAGAGCCTTCACGCGGGGGCTTGACGATCAGGGGCAGGCCGAGTTCGTCAGGAACGGCGCGGATTCGCTCACGCTGAAGGTCGGTCGAATCCAGGCGCACCCAACGCGGGGTGGGCAAGCCTTCGGCCAGCCACACCCGCTTGGTCATCACCTTGTCCATGCAGATGCTGGAGGCCATCACGCCCGAACCGGTGTAGGGCAGTTGCATCAACTCCAAGGCACCCTGCAGGCATCCGTCTTCTCCGCCACGGCCGTGCAAGGCGATGAAGACCCTGTCAAACCCTCCGGCCTTCAAGTCCTGCAGCGGCCGCTGGTGGGGGTCGAAGGCATGGGCATCTACGCCCTGTTCGCGCAGAGCCTGCAGCACGCCCTGGCCGGACATGAGCGAAATCTCGCGCTCGGCCGATGAGCCGCCCATCAGCACAGCCACCCGGCCGAGTTGGCGGATCTCAGGCATGGCCGTGATCATGAGACCCCCTCCTTGAGGCGACGCGCGATCTGACCGGCCACGCCCCCGATCGAGCCTGCCCCCATCGTGATCACCACGTCACCGTCGCGCACATTGCCGATGACCTCGTCATCCAGGCGCTGCACATCGTCCACGAACAGCGGGTCCACACGGCCGGCCACACGCAGCGCGCGCGCCATGGAGCGGCCATCGGCCGCCACGATCGGCGCCTCACCGGCCGCATACACCTCGGTCAACAGCACGGCATCCGCCGTGCCCAACACCTTGATGAAATCCTCGAAACAGTCGCGCGTGCGGGTGTAGCGGTGAGGCTGAAAGGCCAACACCAATCGACGCCCTGGGAAGGCGCCACGCGCTGCGTCGATCACCGCGGCCATTTCCACGGGATGGTGACCATAGTCGTCGATGAGGGTGAACCGACCGCCGCCCTGCGCAGGGGGCACCGGCAGGTCGCCGTGGCGCTGGAAGCGGCGGCCCACACCACCAAATCCCGCCAGCGCCTTGACGATGGGCTCATCGGGCAATTCGAGTTCGGTGGCCACCGCCACGGCGGCCAGCGCATTGCGCACGTTGTGGACGCCGGGCAGGTTCAGGGTGAGTTCAAGATCCGGCAACTGCACCCCATTGCGGCGCTGGCAGGTGAAGTGCATCTGGCCGCCCGGCAAGGCCTGCACGTTGACCGCACGCACCTGGGCCTCCTCGCCCAGGCCATAGCTCACCACCGGCCGACTGACCAAAGGCAGGATGGATCGGGCACCGGGGTCGTCGGTGCACAGGATGGCCGCGCCGTAAAAGGGCATGCGGTGCAGGAAGTCCACGAAGGCACTCTTCAGGCGCGCGTAGTCGTGGCCATAGGTTTCCATGTGGTCCGCGTCGATGTTCGTGACCACGCTGAGCACCGGGCTCAGGTTGAGGAAGGAGGCGTCGCTTTCGTCGGCCTCCACCACGATGTAGTCACCGCGGCCCAGGGCCGAATTCGCCCCTGCGCTGTTGAGTCGCCCACCGATCACGAAGGTCGGATCCAGGCCGGCTGCGGCCAACACGGAGGTCACCAGGGAGGTGGTGGTGGTCTTGCCATGGGTGCCCGCGATCGCAATGCCTTGGCGCAGCCGCATCAGCTCGGCCAACATGGCTGCCCGCGCCACCACCGGGATGCGGCGTGAGCGTGCAGCCATCACCTCGGGGTTGTCATGCTTGACGGCGGTGGACACCACCACGGCCTGCGCGCCTTCCACATGGGCGGCGCTGTGGCCGGTGTGAACCCGGATGCCCAGGCTGGCCAGACGCTGCGTGACCGGACCATCGGTCTGGTCCGAACCCGATACGGTGTAGCCCAGGTTGTGCAGGATCTCGGCAATGCCGCACATGCCCGATCCGCCGATGCCCACGAAGTGGATCTTCTTGACGGCGTGCTTCATGCGGCCTTCACCAATCGTTCAATTTCATCGGCCACCCGAAGGGTGGCTTCGGGTCGCGCACACGCGCGGGCGCGCTGGGCCATCTCCAGCAGGCGTGTACGGCTGAGCCCCGACAGCGCAGTGGCCAAGGCCTGGGGCGTCATGTCCGCCTGCTCCAGGTGCAGGGCGGCACCTTGCTGGGCCATGAAGGCGGCGTTGTGCCGCTGGTGTGCCGTCGTGCTCACGACCAGCGGCACCAGGATGCTGGCCACACCAGCCGCGCACAGTTCGCTCACCGTGATGGCGCCGGCGCGGCACAACACCACATCGGCCTGGGCCAATTCCTCGGCCATGTTGTCGATGAAGGGGCGAACCTCAACACCTTCGACGCCCAGGCCGAGTTCGGCATAGCGCTGTCGCACGGACTCGGCCTGCGCCTGCCCCGTCTGGTGCAGCACCATCGGCCGCTTGTCTTCAGGCAGGAGTGCCAGTGCCGCGGGTACCGCTTCGTTGAGTGCACGCGCGCCCAGGCTGCCGCCGACCACGAGCAGGCGCAGCCGGCCCTGCCGACCCTGCAAGCGCTGAGCCGGCTCGGCAATCGAAGCGATCTCGGCGCGCACCGGGTTGCCGGTCACCACGGCACGCTTGATGCCCTGCGAGCCGCCTTCGAAGCCAAAGGCCACGCGATCGGCCACCGGCAGCAGGGCCTTGTTGCTCAGCAGCAGCGCCGCGTCAGCGTTGACCAGCATCAAGGGCTTGCCCAAAAGGCTGGCCATCAGCCCCCCGGGGAAGCAGATGTAGCCGCCCATGCCGAGCACGGCATCGGCGCTGCGCCGCCGAAGAATACCGGCACAGTCCCAGAAGGCCTTGAGCAGACGAAAGCCACCCGTGGCCATGTGCCACAGGCCCTTGCCGCGAAGCCCGGTGAAGGACAGGCCATCCAGTGGAATGCCTGTGGGTGGCACCAGTCGGTTTTCCATGCCCGTGGTCGTGCCCATCCAGGAGACGGTCCAGCCGCGGCGCTGCATCTCGCCGGCCACGGCCAGGCCGGGCGTGATGTGTCCGCCGGTACCCGCAGCCATGATCACGAGGTGGGGCATCACACGCGCCCCCCACGCATGAGCTGTCGATTTTCGATGTCCACCCGCAGCACGATGGCAATGGCCATCAAGTTCAGGAGCAGCGCCGACCCCCCATAGCTCATCAGGGGTAGCGTCAGGCCCTTGGTGGGCAGCACGCCCAGGTTCACGCCAATGTTGATGAAGGCCTGCACACCGATCCAGATGCCCACGCCCTGCGTCATCAGCCCGGCGAACACGCGGTCCATGGCGATGGCCTGTCGACCGATGCTGAAGATGCGGCGCGTCAGCCAGAAGAACGCCGTGATGACGAACAGCACCCCGATGAAGCCCAGTTCCTCACCGAGCACCGCCATCAGGAAATCGGTATGGGCCTCGGGCAGGTAGTAGAGCTTTTCGACGCTGTTGCCCAAGCCTTGACCGAAGATCTCACCGCGGCCAAAGGCGATCAGCGAATGGGTGAGCTGATAGGCCTTGCCCTGTGCAAAGGCTGGATTCCAGGGATCGAGGTAGGCAAAGATCCGCTGGCGCCTGAATTCGCTGAAGACGATCATCAGCACGAATGCGCCGACCAGGATGGCCACGCTCAGGAAGAACATGCGGCCGTTCACCCCGCCCAGGAAGAGGATGCCCAGCGCAATCGCGGCGATCACCATGAAGGCGCCCATGTCGGGCTCGGCCAGCAGCAGCACACCCACCACGCCCAAGGCTATGCCCATGGGCAGCACCGCCTGCATGAAGTTTTCACGCGCGTCCATCTTGCGCACCATGTAGTTGGCCGCATACATGGCGATGCCGATCTTGGCCAGCTCGCTGGGCTGGAAGTTCATGAATCCGATCGGGATCCATCGGCGCGCACCGTTGACACCCTTGCCGATGAAGGGAATCAGCACGATCACCAGCAGCGCCAAGGACAACACGAAGATGTGGGGGGCGTAACGCTCCCACACCCGGATGGGGATCTGCAGCATCACCAGGGCCGCGGCGGTGGCCACGCCGATCGACAGCAGATGCCGCATCAGGAAGTGCGTGGGGGTGTAACGGGCAAACCGAGGGTTGTCGGGCAAGGCCACGGAGGCCGAATACACCATGACCAGGCCCAGGGCTACCAAGGCCACCACGACGAGTACGAGGCTCTGGTCAAAGCCGTGCAGCTTGGCCGGCTGGCCATTGCGGCCCACCCAGTCGTGGATGGGCACGGAGCGGATGCCTGCCCCGTCAGCGGCCGCTTGCCCGCCCAGCCAAACGGGACGCGACGCCCACAGGGATGCCCACCGCGAGGATGCATGGCCCATCCCGGGGTTCGAGCCGGCGCTCATGCCATCTCCCCCTGGT
>JBEAWD010000303.1:0-3924 GCA_041160585.1 Pseudomonadota bacterium
CCATCGAATCAAGTTCGTTCATGCAGGGCGCACAAGAAGAGTCGGCACAAAAATGAAAACGGCCGTCACACGGGTGACGGCCGGGGTGGTGATGCGGTGCAGGCGCCTTGAATGGCGCCCCACCTGGACATCAAGCCAGCTGGGCCTTCACCTGGGCCACGATGCTACCGAAAGCGGCAGGATCATTCACGGCCATGTCGGCCAGGACCTTGCGGTCGATGCCGATGTTGGCCTTCTTCAGGCCGGCCATGAACTTGCTGTAGGTGACGCCAAGTTCACGCGAAGCGGCGTTGATACGGGCAATCCACAGCTGACGGAACACGCGCTTCTTGGCACGGCGGTCGCGGTAGGCATATTGCCCAGCCTTCATCACCGCCTGCTTGGCGATGCGGAAGACGTTCTTGCGGCGGCCCCGGAAACCCTTGGCCAGGGCCAGAACCTTCTTGTGACGGGCGCGTGCGGTGACACCACGTTTGACGCGAGGCATATCGAATCCTTTCCTTGAAGATGACCGGGGGGCTTACAGACCTGCGAAGGGCAGCATCTGAGCCATGTGACCCATGTTGGTCTCGTGCACGTTGACCGCGCCGCGAAGCTGGCGCTTGTTCTTCGTGGTCTTCTTGGTCAGGATGTGGCGCTTGAAGGCCTGACCGCGCTTGACGGTGCCACCCGGACGGACGCGAAAACGCTTTTTCGCGCTGCTCTTGGTCTTCATCTTGGGCATGACTGCTCCTTTTAAGTGACCCCTGCAGGCGACCCGACATCGGCGTCGGGTGCTTGGTGGCCTGCAACGGCTTCTTCGTTCGAACACCCGGCGACCAAACCGGATGCCCGCGAAACTTTCCATGCAGTGCCACCGGGGCACTGCGCATGGTGCTCAGCGCTTCTTGGGCGCCAACACCATGATCATCTGACGGCCTTCGAGCTTGGGCATGTGCTCGACCACCGCCACGTCGGCCAATTCATCCCGGATCCGTTCCAGCAGGCGCATGCCGATTTCCTGGTGCGTGATCTCGCGACCGCGAAAGCGCAAGGTGACCTTGCCCTTGTCGCCATCGTCGGCAATGAAGCGGCGCAAGTTGCGCATCTTCACCGCGTAGTCGCCTTCATCGGTACCGGGCCGGAACTTGACTTCCTTGATCTCGATGACGTGCTGCTTGGCCTTGGCCTCCGCTGCCTTCTTCTGCTCTTGATACTTGAACTTGCCGTAGTCCATCAGGCGGCACACGGGAGGATCGGCCTGCGCCGCAATCTCCACCACGTCCACATCGTACTCACCCGAGAGGCGCAGGGCCTCCTGGATGCTGACGATTCCCAAAGGTTCGTTTTCGGGCCCGTTCAAACGCACCATCGGTGCGGTGATCTCGCGATTGAGTCGATGCTTGCGCTCGACATTGGGCATGCGGCGATCGAGAAACGTAGCGATGGTTCGAATCCTTTCAGGACATCAACAGAAAAACGCCCGCGGGCCTTCAAGCCTTGGCAGCAACGTCGCTCAGTGCCTTCTCGAGGAAGGCATCGAGCGCCATTACCCCCAGGTCTTGGTTGCCTCGGGCGCGTACGGCCACGCAGTTGGACGCCATCTCCTTGTCACCCACGACCAGGATGTACGGTGCCTTCTGCAGGGAATGGGCTCGGATTTTATAGGTAATTTTCTCGTTGCGCAAATCGAGCTCGCACCTAAGGCCTTGTTTTTGCAGCGTTTTGGCCACATCCCGAGCGTAATCGGCCTGGGAATCGGTGATGTTGAGCACCACCACCTGGGTGGGCGCCAGCCAGCACGGCAAGGCGCCGGCATGCTGCTCGATGAGGATGCCGATGAAGCGTTCCAGGCTGCCCAGGATGGCCCGGTGCAGCATCACCGGCGTCTTGCGTTCGCCACTTTCGGCCACGAACTCGGCTTGCAGGCGCTCGGGCAGGGAGAAATCGACCTGGATGGTGCCGCATTGCCATTGGCGTCCCAGGGCGTCCTTGAGCGTGTATTCGATCTTGGGGCCGTAGAAGGCGCCGTCGCCGGGGGAAATGATGAAGTCGCAGCCCGTGTTGCGCAGGCTCTCCATCAGGGCGTGTTCGGCCTTGTCCCACAGTTCATCGGCGCCGATTCGCTTTTCCGGCCGGGTGGCGACCTTGTAGAGGATTTCGGTGAAGCCGAAGTCCGCGTACACCTTCTGCAGCAGTGCGGTGAAGGCATTGCACTCATCGAGGATCTGGTCTTCGGTGCAGAAGATGTGACCGTCATCCTGCGTGAAGCCACGCACGCGCATGATGCCGTGCAGACCGCCGCTGGGTTCGTTGCGGTGGCACTGGCCGAACTCGCCCAGGCGCAAGGGCAGGTCGCGGTAGCTCTTGATGCCCTGCTTGTAGATGAGGATGTGGCCCGGGCAATTCATCGGCTTGAGCGCGTAGTCGCGCTTCTCCGATTCCGTGGTGAACATGTTCTCGCGGTACTTATCCCAGTGGCCGGTCTTCTCCCACAAGGACTTGTCCA
Source organism: Pseudomonadota bacterium (assembly GCA_041160585.1). GTDB lineage: Bacteria > Pseudomonadota > Gammaproteobacteria > Burkholderiales > Burkholderiaceae_C > RFTU01. The sequence goes on from JBEAWD010000303.1 coordinate 2,489, forward strand.
GAATCTGCGGGCCCTTGACTTCCTGGTAGCCGTTGTCCTGGTAGACGCGCCGCATGTACTGCTCCACCTGCTGCCATACCGTCCAGCCCTTGGGATGCCAGAACACGACACCGGGCGCGTGGTCGTCGACGTGGAAGAGGTCGAGTTCGCGTCCAAGCTTTCGGTGGTCACGCTTCTCGGCTTCCTCCAGCATGGTGAGGTACTGCTGCAACTCATCCTTGGTGGCCCAGGCGGTGCCGTAGATGCGCTGAAGCATCTCGTTGTTGCTGTCGCCGCGCCAGTAGGCACCCGCCACCTTCATCAGCTTGAAGTGCTTGAGCCGGCCGGTAGAGGGCACGTGCGGGCCGCGGCACAGGTCTTCGAAGCCACCCTCGCGGTACAGGCTCACGTCTTCGCCGGCCGGGATGCTGCCGATGATCTCGGCCTTGTAGTGCTCGCCCATGGCCTTGAAATAGGCCACCGCTTCGTCTCGCGGCAGCACACGGCGCACCACGGGCTCGTCCTTCTTGGCCAGTTCGGCCATGCGCTTTTCGATGGCCGCCAGATCTTCGGGCGTGAAGGGGCGCTTGTAGGCAAAGTCGTAATAGAACCCGTGCTCGATCACCGGGCCGATCGTGACCTGGGCTTCGGGGAAGAGTTCCTTGACGGCGTAGGCCAGCAGGTGCGCGGTCGAGTGCCGGATCACTTCAAGGCCGTCGGGGTCCTTCTCGGTGATGATGGCCAGCGGTGTGTCGGATTCCAGCCGGTGGCTGGTGTCCACCACGCGGGCCGCTGCGCCCTGCCCCACCCGACCGGCCAAGGCGGCCTTGGCCAGGCCCGCGCCGATGGAGGCTGCGACTTCAGCCACGGTCAAGGGCGCGGGGTACTCGCGGCGTGAGCCGTCGGGCAAGGTGATGGTGATCATGGACAAACTCCGTGGAGCCAGGATGGGGTGTCGGAAATGAAAAAGCGCGGCCATGTGCCGCGCTTCGAACTGGAGTGAGACGAGGTCAGGCGCAGGACGCCGCGGCAGCGGCCCGCATCGGGGCGATGCAGGTAGTTCGCGGTGTCACAACCATGATGCCTTTCCCGATCCTTGTTCGTTTCAGAGTGGTCCGCATTGTAGGCCATCGGCCTGATGCCTCAGGGCAGCGGCAGCGCTTCGATCGAGGGTCGGCTCACGCAATCGGCCCATTCATCGGCGAGTTGCTCACTGGCGCTGAGGGCGGCCGACCACAAACGCTCGCGCTCCTGCGGGTCATGCAAGTGGCGCTTGAAGTCTGATCGGTCCGGGATCTTGCCCCCCGGAAGCGACGCCAGCCATTGCGGCGTGGGGCTCAGGACGATGGCGTTGTCGAGGAAAGCCGTGGCCTGGTGGCGATGTCGCCAGGGCTTGTCGAGCCAGCCGGGCACCAAGTGCGGCTGGAAATGGGGCACCAGGGCCAACCCATCCCGCC
>JBEAWD010000063.1:0-4054 GCA_041160585.1 Pseudomonadota bacterium
CATCGAGGTCGAGTCCTTCAGCCCCTCGATCCCCGTGGTGCCCTGCTTGGGAATGCCTTGCGCGGCCAGCAGCATGCGAGCCTCGTGGAAACGGTCGGCCGGCACCTTCAACTGGCCGTTGGTGGTGTCAATCTGCGGTTTGAAGTTGGCCGTCTTCAGCGCCTCATAGGCCGCCTGTTGATCGGCTTCCATGAGACCGGGCATGACCGTGCGATAGGGCGTGGACTGCATCCAGGCGTAGTACAGGCCGAATACCATCAACACCGCCAGCACCGCCATCAATGGCAGGGCACGCTTGACGGCGGGTTGCGACAGCACCCGCTCCAGGTTCGCGCGCATCCCAACCATCCCGCCAGGTCCGCTGGCAGCAGGTGCGGTTTCCAGGGAAACCGCGCCGGGCACCAAAGACATCTCGCCAGATGACCCGGCCGATACGCCGCCGGTCGCGGTCTCAGGAGCCGCCAATGCGCCCCCGGCCTGGCCCTGGGCCAAGCCGGCGGTGGTGGGATTGAGTGTCGCGGTGGCCATGTTGGTCCTCTTGCTCTTGTCGTGTTTCAGGTGTGGGGGGTGGATGCAGCGGTTGTTGGGCGTGGCGCTTCAACCAAAGCACCGCCTCAGGCTCACACTGGCATGTTCAGAATGTCCTCGTAGGCCTTCATCACCTTGTTGCGCACCTGTAGGGTCGCTTCGAAGGCCAGGGAAGCCTTTTGCATCTGGATGACCACGTCGGTCAGCGGTACGGGCTCACCCGTCTCATATGCTTCACGCAGCCCCTTGGCCTTCTGCTGTGCGGCGTTGACCTGCTCCAGGGCGCGCTCCACCGCTGCACCGAATCCCGGTGCAGCGGGCGTAGACGGCACATGAAGCCCGGGGTTGGGTGCGCCCAGACCCTGAAGGCCGCCGGCGGCTTCGCTCTGATAAGCGGCCATGGTGCGCAGCATCGATTGGATGCTGGACGCGGAAGTGGCGTTCTCGATCATCGCGGTGTCCTCTTCAATTGGCCGCCTCGGCCGTCATCATTCCCAGGTCGCGCATCTGCGCGAGCTTGTAGCGCAAGGTGCGCGGGCTGATGCCCAAGAGTCGTGCGGCCGCCTCGCGGCTGCTCGTGCTTCGAATGGCGTCTAGGATGACGCGGAGTTCACTGTGTCGAACGGCCCACTGCAGGCCCGCGACGGCGGGGGGCTCGGCATGAACGCCCGGAATCACCCTGGCTGCGGTGCCCGGGAGTGAAACACCATCACCGGCTGACGGGCTTGGCTCATCAACGAACGTACTGCCAACCAGGCCACTTGCCGTACCAGGCATTGGCATCACCGAGGTCTCTCGAAGCATGCCCGCCGCCGCCCCATCCATGACGGTTGACGCCGCGGACAAGCCCGCATCGGCGCGTTCCATCGGTGGCCTGACAACCGACGTGCCAGTGGACATAGCGGGGAGGGCTGGCATGCCCACGGCCTGCTCGACAAACACATCGTCATCAAACAGCAGATGGTCTTCGGTCAGCGTGCGATCCGGGCACAGCACCAGCGCGCGCTGAATCACGTTGCCCAGTTCGCGGACGTTGCCAGGCCAGTGGTAGGCCAGTAGGCGGCGACGCGCCTCATCGGTGATGCGATAGGGCAAGCCCGGCGTACCGTGCTGCTGCAGCACGTGAGCGGCCAGCGGCAGGATGTCCATGGGCCGCTGCACCAGCGGCAGCACACGCAGGGTGAAGGTACTGATGCGGAAGTAGAGGTCCTCGCGGAACTCACGCTGCAACATGGCCTGCTTGAGATCCTTGTTCGTGGCCGCCACGATGCGTACATCGACCGTGATGCTTCGTGTGCCGCCCAGGCGGGTGATGCACCGCTCTTGCAGCACGCGCAACAGACGGGTCTGCAGGTGCAGGGGCATCTCGCCGATCTCATCGAGAAACACGGTGCCGCCCTGGGCCTGTTCAAACACCCCATGGTGGTCACGAATGGCACCGCTGAAAGCGCCCTTTTCGTGTCCGAACAGCATGTCTTCGATCAACTGCTCGGGTAGGGCGCCACAGTTCAGGCTCACGAAGGGCCCCGAAGCACGGGGTGACGCTTCATGCAACACACGCGCCAGCACTTCCTTGCCGGCGCCAGTCGGGCCCACCAAGAGTGCGCTGACCTCGGTTTGCGCGACCTTCTGCGCCAGTGCCAACAACTGTTGGCTGGCCGGATCCACGAACACCACGCTGCGCGGCCGCGCGGCCGGCGCCGACGTGCGCAGCTCAGCGCCGACGACCTGCCAAGCCGCCTCGGTCCAGTCTTGAGTCGAAATCACCTGATCGGCACCCAGTCTTGTGGCCTGTGCGGCCAGGTCTACCCGATGCGGAGGCACTCGGCACACCACAGGCAGGCGGCGACCCGGCATCTGCGCCAGGGTCAGGCACTCCTTGAGCATGTCGACGTCGTGCTCCACCCTCACGACCAGCACCTGCACGTGCACGAGCGACGTGATCAGTTGGCTCGGATCCAGCAGGTGGCGTGCATCAAAGCCCAGGCCGGCCACGCGGGCCTGCTCGACGGCATCAGCGGGTCCTGTGGGGTCGATCCAGGCAACTCGGATAGGGGGTGTACTGGCGCTCATGGTGGTGTCGGTTTGACCATTGACACCAACCGGCAAGCAACTGCCATGCCAATGCGGCAAGCGGTCGCCATATGCACCCAAGCCCTTGATTTTTAAGGAATTGAGAAAGCTCAGACGAAGTGCCGACTTTTTGACGATTCGCATGAATCGGCGAATGGCCTGGCCACACGAGAGTCTGCGCCGATCTGTCCGCGGCACAGAACAAGGCGTCTTGCATCCCGCTAACCGCGGGCATGAGGGTGGGCCAGGACCCGAACGCTCAGTCGGGTGCGGCCACCCGTGGGCAAGGTGGCATCACTTCGAGAAATCGGGGCGATTACCCGCTTGCGCTTCGCGCGACTCCGGCTTTTCCGCCCGACCACCTGCGGCGTCTACTGCACGGGGGTGCATCTGGCGAACCCGCTCCCAAGCGCGCGCCCGGTCGGGTGCATGGACCCTCAGGTGCAGGGTCGCACCGCCCGGGTAGCCCAACCGAACATTGAATTCGAACGCTTCGTAGGTCGACTCCATCGGCCCCTCCACCGACTGTGCGAAATCGCACTAAGCCCGAATTTAACGCAATTCTGGGAAATTCTCCACTCGCAGGAGGCCACTCACTGGGAGATGATCTTCACCCCCAATCTTGTAGTCAATTTGACTTTTATCCGATAATCCCTACGCAACAAGATAACTTAAAACCTGCGTTTTACGAAGTGCTGGCGCCTCGAACACACACCGTTGCACCTGAGCAATTGCTGCGCGTCATTGCGGACTCCTTCTACGAGGTGGTGAACCCCTGCTACGCCACCTATTGCTCTCTGACAGCACGAGTTCTGGCACACACCTTGTGCCGTCTAGGGTACGAAGCTGAACTGCTAAGCTGCCAATTGGTCGGATTGGGGGGAGCGGGTCGATCCATAGCCATTGGATTCACTGGCCGACAGCATGAGGGCAAATGGGATGGTCATGTCGTCTGCGCAACCGAGACCCATCTGTTGGACGCAGCCGTTTCACACCTTGAACTTCAAGCCGGCATAGCCACTCCCCGCCTCGTACTGGTTTCGCGCTCGAAAGTGCCGTCGCGCCTCTACGGACTGGCTAGCCTGAGCAACGGCGCACGCCTACTGTGGTCGCACGCACCGGAGGGCTTCGACTTGGAACCTCCAGAGGAACCCAGCGAGTTGGTTAGCAGCCTGACCGACTTGCTCTATGACCACCTGGTATCAAGCTTGGGAATGGCTCATAAGCCTTGACGACTGCAGATCTGGCCGTGACGGTTGGGTCCGACAGCCAACCCGGTCGCCGGCTCGAAGCCCCAGACGAGAGCCGAAAGGACAAACAAAAACGCGCCCAAAGGCGCGTCTTTGCTGAATATTTGGCGGAGCGGACGGGGCTCGAACCCGCGACCCCCGGCGTGACAGGCCGGTATTCTAACCAACTGAACTACCGCTCCGCGCGGTGGTGGCGTTCCAGG
>JBEAWD010000064.1:0-3202 GCA_041160585.1 Pseudomonadota bacterium
CGATTGCCGGTGGCCAGGGGGTTGGTGTGGTTCATGGGCAGGATTCTGGTGTTGCTCATGCGCCTGGTCACGCCCCATGGGGCAGGCAGCGTTGCCGTCCACATGAATCGCGTTCGATGGCGGATGAACGGCGCCCCGCCGATCGTGCCGCGAGTCGCTCATGGCGCCGATGAGGGTGTCCAGGTTTGCCCATGCCGCAGGACAAGGAAGTTTTGCGGCGTGTCCAAGGCCTGCTTGGCTGCCTCAAGATCCTTCGGCGGTTGGTCCAAGGGTTCGTCACTGATGTCCTCGAAGGTGCCCCAGTGGATGCCGATGGCGGTGCGGGCCTTCACCTCCCGCATCACCTGCAGGGCTTCCGCAGGGTTCAGATGAGACTCCTTCATGAACCAGCGGGGTTCGTAGGCGCCAATGGCGATGGCGGCCAGATCGAAGCCGCCAAAGCGCCGCCCGATGTCCTGCGTATCCGGCGAATAGCCGAGATCTCCCGAGAACCAGAACCGAAAGGTGGGATGCAGCAGCGCCCAACTGCCCCATAGCGTTTGATAGCGGTCGCCGAGAGAACGCGCGCTCCAGTGCTGCACGGCCAGCAGGTGCAACTCCAGTGCTTGCGTCCTTCCCGGCAGGCTCACCTGTTGGTCCCAATCCAGGGCGATCACGTTGCGCGAGGGCCCTTCCACCACGGCGCCGCGAACTTCTTTCATGAACCAGTGCTGCAAGCCCAAGGGCACGAAGAAGCGAATGCCGGGATGCCGGTCCATCAAGGCCTGTACCGTTTCGCGGTCGAGGTGATCCCAGTGGTTGTGGGAAATCACCACGGCGTGGATGGAAGGCAGTTGGTCAAAGGGTACGCCCGGCGCCTGGTGCCGTTTGGGCCCTGCGAACTTGAAGGGCGAGGCGCGCTGCCCCCAATGCGGGTCGGTCAACAGATTCACGCCGTCCACTTGAACGAGCAGTGTGGAATGGCCCACCCAGGTGATCCGCGGCTGCGGGCTGTTGCTGTTCAGCAGGGTCAGGTCAGGCGCCACACCCAGCACGGGAGCCGATGGCGGCTTGGGCAATCCATCGCGCAGGCGCTCATACTGCCAGCGCCAAAGGCCTGGCTTGTCGGAACGTTCGGCATAGCGGTTCACGAAGCCGTCTGGTCGATGGTGCGACTTGTTGGCGTCGTAATCGGGGTTGGTGCGCGGCGCGAAGCTGACGCAGGCGGCCAGCGCAGCGGTCATCAGGGCCAGGCAGACGCCGATCAGGGTACGGTTCATGCGCGAGGATGAGCTTTGAACGAGAACATCCGATTGGATCAGAACCGTCCGTTACCCGTTACCCGTGACCGCCGGGGAGTCGCCCCATCACGCTTTGCGCCCATGCTCATCTTGCTGCCTGGCGGTATTCGCGCGGCGACACCCCATAGCGCCTGCGAAACTGTTCACCGAAGTTCGACAGCGATCCATAGCCGCAGCCCTGCGCGATCTCGGCGATCGACTCGCGGCCCTCGACCAGGCGCAGCGCCGCCCAACTGCACCGCGCGTCGTTGACGAAATCGACGAAACCCTTGCCCACCTCCCGGCGAAAGAAGCGCGCGAACGCGGCGGTGGATACCCCCACCTGTGCGGCGGCATCGGACACGGTGAAGTCATCGCCAAGATGGGCCTGGACCCAGCGCATCAGTCGGTCAACCCGCTGACGGCGCGCTGCCAGTGATGACCCATCCGCATCGGGGGCGCAGGCCTGTGCCGCCAATGGACGCAGTTCAGGAGACCGCTGGGCATGCCCTTGCGCCAGTACCGCCAACACCTCAATGAGCAGCGCCACCCGCCGCGGCGCATCGGCTTGCGCGAGCCGACGCATCGCCGACTGAACCTGTTCACGCAGTTGGCCTTCGATTGCCAGGCCGTGTGCTGCGCGGCCCATCAAGGGAGAAAGCCTTCGCAGTTCGGGCAGGCCGGTGGAGGCGGCCCAATCACCCGGGAACTGCAGCACCGTGGCCGCACAGGCACGTGGGGTGCTGCCCTGGGCACTCAGCCACACGTGGGCCACTTCGGGGCCCAAGAGCACCAGGTCACCATCGGCGAAGGGCTCCACATGGTCGCCCACCCAGCGCAGACCGTGGCCGCGCTGGATCCAGGTCAGTTCCGCATGGCTGTGGCGGTGCAGTCCGCCGCGAAAACTCGCCTGCTGAAGCTGCACCCATCGCATCGAGGCGTCTGGGTGTTGAATCCGCTCTCGTTCGATCTTCATTTCGCTGGCGACTCAGCCAATCGGGTTGAAAAACCGTGATTTTGTGCTGAATTTCCGGGTGCACTTCGCAGAGATAAGGGACAAACTGATGGTTTTCGATCAAGCTTGTTCTCGCATGAGTAGCCCTTGGTGGCAAGGCGCCACGCTGTACCAGATCTACCCGCGCAGCTTCCAGGATTCCAATGGTGACGGCATCGGGGACCTGGCCGGCATCACGGACCGTTTGCCCTTTGTGGCCTCGCTGGGCGTGGACGGCATTTGGCTCTCCCCCTTCTTTTTGAGCCCCATGCGGGACTTCGGCTACGACGTCACCGACCACCGCCAGGTGGACCCCATCTTTGGCACGCTGGAGGACTTTGACGCCCTGATCCGACGCGCGCACGGCTTGGGGCTCAAGGTGGTGATCGACCAGGTGTGGAGCCACACCGCGGCTGAACACGCCTGGTTCCAGGAGAGCCGGCAAAGCCGCGATAACCCCAAGGCCGATTGGTATGTGTGGGCCGACGCGCGCCCCGACGGCAGCCCGCCCAACAACTGGCTGAGCTGGATGGGTGGCCCCGCGTGGCGTTGGGAGCCCCGGCGGCGGCAGTACCACCTGCACCACTTTCTGCCGCAGATGCCCGACCTCAATTTCCACTGCCCGGGTGTTCAGGAGGCGGTGCTGGACATCGCCCGGTTCTGGCTGGACCGCGGCGTCGACGGCTTCCGGTTGGATACGGCCAATCTGTACGCGCACGACCCGCTGTTGCGCGACAACCCACCGGCACCCGCTGACCAACGCGGCGACACCCCCGTGATGATGCAGCAGCACCGCTACACCATGAACCAGCCGGAGTCACTGGCCTTCCTGCGCCGCGTGCGGGCCTTGATGGACACCTACCCCGACCGCATGACGGTGGGCGAAATCGGTGGCGCCGATGCCCTGGACACGATGCTGGATTACACGCGCGGTGCACGGGCACTGCAC
>JBEAWD010000103.1:0-3423 GCA_041160585.1 Pseudomonadota bacterium
TGCTGCCAGTGGTCGACAAGCCGCTGATCCAGTACGCGGTGGAAGAAGCCTACGCGGCCGGTGTGCGCGAGATGATCTTCGTGACCGGACGCCACAAGCGCCCTATTGAAGACCACTTCGATCTGACCTATGAACTGGAAGTGGCGCTCGAACAGGCCGGCAAGGACGAGCTGCTGCAGGTGGTGCGCAGTGTGAAGCCCGACGACATGGAGTGCGTGTATGTGCGGCAGGCTCAGGCACTGGGCCTGGGACACGCCGTGCTGTGCGGCCGGCGTCTGGTGGGTGACGAACCGTTCGCGGTGCTGCTCGCTGACGACCTGATGGTCGGACAACCTCCGGTGCTGGCGCAGATGGTGGAGCAGTACAAGGAATGGCGGGCCAGCATCCTGGCCGTGCAGGAGGTGCCGCCTGAGCACACCCGGCGCTACGGCATCGTGGCCGGCACCGCGGTCAATGGCCGACTGGTGGATGTGTCGCGCATCGTAGAAAAGCCCGCACCTGAACAGGCCCCATCCAACCTGGGTGTGGCTGGGCGCTACATCCTGACCGCCGGCGTGTTCGATGAAATCGTGCGCCAGCCGCGCGGCGTGGGTGGGGAAATTCAACTGACCGACGGGATCGCCGGATTGCTGCGCCGAGAAAAGGTGTTCGCCTACCGCTACCAAGGCAAGCGCTACGACTGCGGCAGCAAGGAAGGATTCCTGCAGGCCAATGTAGAACTGGCCCTGCAGCACCCCACCTTGGGCGCGGGGTTCAGGGACTACCTGCGCGGCTTGAACTTGGCCTGATTTGGCCTGGATTCGACTGGTTTGGCCCGAACCGCTCGGGGCCGAGGTGTCGGCCTAAGCCTCAGCGACGGCGCAGGACGATGGTGAATTCGTCCCCATGGGTCACCTGCTCCAACAGCTCATTGCCCGTCTGCTTGGCAAAGGCCTGAAAGTCGCGCATCGAACCAGGGTCGGTGGCAATCACCTTCAGGGTTTGGCCGGTGCTCATCTCGGCCAGGGTCTTCTTGGCCTTCAGAATGGGAAGCGGGCAATTCAGGCCACGGGTGTCGAGTTCGCGCGTGATGTCCATGGTGGTCAGAGTTCGGGTTTACGCTGATTCTAGGCGGACTACCCAACACCACGCTGACCCAGCGGGAATCGGCAAACCGCAGCGGCGGGGCAAGATCAGGCGGGAAACACACCCGTGGAGAGGTAGCGATCGCCACGGTCACACACGATGAAGACGATGGTGGCGTTTTCCACCCGAGCCGACAATTGAAGCGCGACCCAGCAGGCACCGGCTGCGGAAATGCCGGCAAACAGGCCTTCCTCACGGGCCAGGCGGCGGGCCATGTCTTCAGCATCGGCCTGGCTCACGTACACCAGTTCATCCACAGCCGACGGGTCGTAGATGCGCGGCAGGTACTGCTGCGGCCACTTGCGGATGCCGGGGATGCGCGAGCCCTCACTGGGTTGGGCGCCAATGATGCGCACCATCGGGTTCTGCTGCTTGAGGTAGCGGCTCACGCCGGTGATGGTGCCCGTGGTGCCCATGGCGCTGACGAAGTGCGTCACGCGGCCCTCGGTGTCTGTCCAGATCTCAGGGCCTGTGGTTTCAAGGTGCACGCGCGGGTTGTCAGCGTTGGCGAACTGGTCGAGCACCCGGCCTTTGCCCTGTCGCTGCATCTCCTCGGCGAGATCGCGCGCGGCCTCCATGCCGCCGGCCTTGGGGGTGAGGATCAGTTCGGCCCCGAAGGCCTTCATCGTTTGCGCGCGCTCGATCGAAAGATCCTCCGGCATGATGAGCACCATGCGATAACCGCGAATGGCGGCAGCCATCGCCAGGGCAATACCGGTGTTGCCGGACGTGGCCTCGATCAGCGTGTCGCCGGGCTGGATATCGCCACGCTCCTCTGCGCGGCGGATCATGCTGATGGCCGGCCGGTCCTTGACCGAGCCCGCCGGGTTGTTGCCTTCGAGCTTGCCCAGAATCACATTTCCGCGCGCCTGCGCCCCATCTGCGCCCACGCGCTGCAGCCGTACCAGGGGCGTTGCGCCGATCACATCTTCCAAGGTCTTGTAGGCCGTCATGGGGATCTCCTGAACTGCATTTTCGCAGGGCTTGGCGCGCGACGCAGGGCCAGGTCGGTTGCGCGCGCTTCATCGGTGCCATAATGATTTGGCAGCGGGCCCTGAAGTGGCCTGCGCCTGCATCTGCAGCCATGCGCGCAACAGATGCACCCGCCCTCGTGACGAAATCGGTAGACGTAGCGGATTCAAAATCCGCCGCCGCAAGGCGTGCCAGTTCGAGTCTGGCCGAGGGCACCACCGGCGGGCATCCGCCCTGGGCTACCATCGAACCATGCCGCCCATTCCGCCCATCACCAAGATCCTGATCCTGGCCTGCGTGGGCATGTTCTGCGCCCAGATGCTGATGCCGCCTTGGTTCGAGGGTTTCCTGGCCCTCTGGCCACCGGGCACCGGCCGTTTCGGCCCCTGGCAGCTCTTGAGTTACGGCGTGTTGCACGGTGACACGGTGCACCTGTTCTTCAACATGCTGGGGCTGTGGATGTTCGGCGGTGAGATCGAACGGCTGTGGGGCGGCAAGCGCTACCTGCAGATGGTGGTGGCCAGCGTGCTGTCGGCCGGTTTGGTTCAGGTGGCGTGGTCCTTGTTGACCGGGCATGTGCAGCCCACGGTGGGCGCATCGGGCGCCTTGTTCGGGTTGCTGCTGGCCTTCGGCATGATGTTCCCCAACCGCATCATCATGCCCCTGTTCCCGCCCATCCCCATGAAGGCCAAGGTGTTCGTGGCAGTGTTCGGCGGTCTGGAGCTGCTGTTCGGGCTGTCCGGCGCCTCCGGCGTTGCCCACTTCGCCCATCTCGGCGGGATGCTGGGTAGCTTCCTGATCATCCAGTACTGGCGCGGCCGCGCGCCGTTCAACCGAACCCGTCGCTGAGGGTTTCAGCCGCCCTTGGCGGCTGAGGCTTGCGCCACGCCCCCTTGTGCCCCTGCGGGCAGGGCGGCCTCCACCGTCGGATAACGAAGGCGGACCCCCAGTTCCTGCACCAGCCTTTGGTTTTGCAAGCGGCGGGATTCCCCCCAGAACGACAGCTGCATCGGCGACAACTGCGCACGGGCCTCTTCCCAGGTGACCCGTGGCGGGCGCGGCAAACCGCAGCGGTCGGCAACGCGGTCGTAGTGGTCACCCGTGCGCAGCAGGCCGTCATCGCTGGCGTGGTAAACCCGCTGCGGCACACCGTGGTGCAGCGCGGCCAGGGCGATGCAGGCCAGGTCATCGGCGTGGATGTGATTGGTATAGCCGTCCTGCTGGGGAATCAAGGAGGGCGTGCCGCGGCGCACCCGATCGCGGGGATCGCCACCTTGGCGGTCCAGGGCATAAATGCCCGGCACCCGAAGAATGGTCGCGCAGGAC
>JBEAWD010000104.1:0-12517 GCA_041160585.1 Pseudomonadota bacterium
GGTGGCACAGCCCACACACACGAAGCCGGCGTGCTTGCCCGAGCAGTTGTTGTGCAGCGGCGAGGGATTCGCTCCCCGCTGGGCCATTTCCCGCTGGCTCACGTCGTGATACGGCCAATGCGAGCCGCATTCGAGCACCGTCTCATCGACGCCGGCCTTGGCCAGCATGGCCGCCGCGGTGGACGCGTGTCGAGGCTCGCCACCGTGGGAGGCGCATGCCAGGGCAAGTTCGGCGTCGCTCAGCCCCAGGCGGTCTGCCGCGCCGCCGGCCACCAAGGGCATGGCCTGAAGCAGTTTCACCGCCGAGCGGGGAAAGATGGCGCGTTCGATCTGCCCGCACGACCAGACCAAACGGCCACGGTCGTCGACAACCGCCACGGCACCGCGGTGAAAGGATTCGACGGTGGACCCGCGGAGGGCCTCCACGAGGATCGGGTTCTCCATGGCCGCACTGTAGCGCCCCTGCGCTTGGCCTACAGTCTTCCCATGGTCGATCAAACGCGTGCTGCCCCGATCCTGCTGGGGCTTGACTTCAGCAGTTCACCCTCGGCGCGCAAGCCTGTGGTGCTGGCCTGGGGCACGCGGGTTGGCGCCCGGGTGAGCCTGCAAGGACTGCAACATTGCACCAGCCACCAGGCCATGTCCGATGCATTGCGTGCTGCGCCGGCTTGGGTGGGCGGATTCGACCTACCCTTTGGTTTGCCACGCGAACTGGTGGAACACCTGGGTTGGCCGCGCAAGTGGGACGCCTGCATGGACCACTACTGCGCCCTGTCGCGTGCGCAGATTCGCGATACCTTCGCGGCCTTCACCGCCGCACGGCCGGTGGGGTCGAAGTTCGCGCACCGGGCCTGCGATGGGCCTGCTGGCTCCAGCCCCTCGATGAAGTGGGTGAACCCACCAGTGGCCTACATGATGCACGCCGGCGTGCCGCTGCTGCGCGCCATCGGGGCAAGCCTGCCGGGTTTGCACGAAGTCGAGTCCAGTCGCGTGGCCCTGGAGGCCTACCCAGGCCTGCTGGCGCGTGAATTGATTGGCACGCGCTCGTACAAGAGCGACGACCGTGCCAAGCAGACACCCGAGCGCCTGATTGCCCGCAAGGACCTGCTGGATGCGCTCGAACAGGGGCGCACCCGACTGGGTTTGCGCGCGGTGCTCAGCCATGCGCAGCGTGATCAACTCGTGGATGACCCCAGCGGTGACTGCTTGGACGCGCTGCTGTGCCTGGTGCAGGCCGCGTGGGCCAGCACGCAGCCACGATGGGGCCTGCCGCAGGGCGTTGATGGGCTGGAGGGTTGGATCGTGAGCGCGCCGCCGCGATGAACGCAGCGTCACCTGTCCAGCTGCCGCCCACCGAGTGGTTCGCGCAGCGCGGCTGGCAGCCCCACGCCTTTCAGCAGGAGGTATGGGCGGCCTGCGCGCAGGGTGCCAGTGGCCTTTTGCACGCCACCACCGGCAGCGGCAAGACCTATGCCGTGTGGTTGGGGCTGCTGCAGAGCTTGGTGAAGCGACCTGCACAGCCAGGGCCTTGCGTGCTGTGGATCACACCGATGCGCGCCCTGGCCGCCGACACAGTGCGTGCCCTGCGGGAACCCTTGCAGGCCATGGCGCCCGATTGGCGCGTTGAACCGCGCACGGGAGACACCTCGTCCAGCGAAAGGGCGCGGCAGGAGCGGCGTTGGCCACAGGCCCTGGTGACCACCCCCGAGACCCTGAGCCTGCTGCTGACGCGCCCGGATGCCGCTGCACTCTTGGGCGGAGTGGGTGCCGTGGTGGTGGACGAATGGCACGAACTGCTGGGCAGCAAACGCGGCGTGCAACTGCAGCTGGCCCTGGCGCGGCTGGTGCGTTGGAATCACAGCCTCATCGTGTGGGGGCTGAGTGCGACCTTGGGGAATCTGGAAGAGTCCCTGCACACCCTGGTGGCCCCCTTGCGCGGACCCTCAGGCGCGCCATCGGCGCGGCTGGTGCGCGGCCGGGTGGACAAGGCCCTCTTGATCGATACCCTGCTGCCGGAGCAACCCGGCCGCTTTTCGTGGGGTGGGCACCTCGGGGCACAGATGCTCGGGCCGGTGGTGCGCGAGATCGAAGACAGCGGCACCACGCTCGTCTTCACCAACACACGCTCGCAGGCCGAGATTTGGTACCAGATGCTGCTGCAGGAGCGCCCTGAGTGGGCCGGGCTGGTGGCCTTGCATCACGGTTCGCTGGACCAGGACGTGAGGCAGTGGGTGGAGGCCGGCTTGAAGGCGGGCCAGCTCAAGGCGGTGGTGGCCACCTCCAGCCTGGATCTCGGGGTCGACTTTCTGCCGGTGGAGCGGGTACTGCAGATGGGCTCTCCCAAGGGCGTGGCGCGGCTGTTGCAGCGTGCGGGCCGAAGCGGCCACGCACCGGGCCGTACCAGCCGCATCACACTGGTGCCCACCAACACCCTTGAATTGGTCGAGTCGGTGGCGGTGCAGCGGGCTGCATCGGCGGGCCGTGTGGAGTCGCGCAGCAGTCCTCAGCAGCCCATGGATGTGCTGGTGCAGCACCTGGTGACCGTGGCCCTGGGCGGCGGTTTCGTTCCGGAGGAACTCTATCGAGAGGTGCGATCCACGGCAGCCTATGCCGACCTGTCGCGTGACGCCTTCGACTGGGCCCTGGCATTCGTGGAGCGCGGCGGTGACAGCCTGGGGGCCTATCCCGAATACCACCGCGTGCAGCGTGTGGACGGCCGCTGCGTGGTGCTGGACCGGGGCGTGGCGCGCCGCCACCGGATGCAGGTGGGAACCATCGTCAGCGATGCTGGTCTTCAGGTGAAGTGGGTCTCGGGCGGCACCTTGGGCACGATCGAGGAAGGATTCATTTCACGCCTGTCGCCGGGTGATTGTTTTGTGTTTGCAGGTCGCCTGCTCGAGTATGTGCGTACCCGCGAGATGACGGCCTATGTCCGCAAGGCCGCCAAGCGCAAGGGCGTGGTGTCGGTGTGGGCCGGCAGCAAGATGCCCCTGTCCACCGAACTGGCCGACGCCACCCTGGCGGTGATCGGTGAGGTGGCCGATCGCCACGTGAGCCAGGGTGAGGCCATTTCACCGCCCAGTGAGCCTGAGCTCCTGGCGGCCTGGCCGATGCTCTGTACCCAAATCGCCCTGTCGCAGCTGCCCGCGCCCGGACGCGTTCTGCTCGAGCGTTACCGATCGCGCGAGGGCTTGCACCTCTTTCTCTATCCCTTCGCCGGACGCCTCGTGCACACAGGGCTGGCGCAACTGTTGGCCTGGCGGCTGGCGGCGCGTCAGCCGGCCGGCGCGAGTTTCTCCCTGTCGGTCAACGACCTGGGCTTGGAGATCGTCATGCCGGCAGAGTTGGCGCTGCCGCACGACGAGACGGCGCTGCGCGATTGGCTGCTGCCCAGCGTGTCACCCCAGTCACTGACCCAAGAGATCCTCGACAGCCTGAAGGCGGGGCACTTGCCGCAGCGACGCTTTCGGGAGATCGCGCGGGTATCCGGGCTGGTCAGCGGTGGGCTACCCGGGGCACGCAAGAGCACCCGTCAGATTCAGGCCTCCAGCAGCCTGTTCTATGAAGTCTTTCGCCGATACGACGCGGGCAACCGTCTGCTGCATCAGGCCGAGCAGGAGGTCCTGTCGCAGGAGCTGGATGCCTATCGTCTTGAGCAGGCGACCCTGCGCCTGCGTGAATGGCAATGGGTGTGTGTGGACCTGCAGGCGCCGAGCCCCTTTTGCCTGCCGCTGATGGTGGAACGCTTGCGTGAACAGCTCTCCACCGAGCAGCTGAGCGCGCGCATCGAGCGCTGGGTGGCGCAGGCTCAGGCCTCGCTGTCGTAGCCCTGCGGGTTGAGCTGCTGCCAGCGCCAGCTGTCGCGGCACATATCCTGGAGGTTCAGCCGCGCCGACCAGCCCAGCCGTTCGCGTGCTTGAAGGGGGTCGGCAAAGCAGGCGTCGATGTCGCCGGCGCGGCGTGGCGCGATGTCGTAGGCGATGGCCCGGCCGCTGGCCTGTTCGTAGGCGCGCACCAACTCCAGCACCGAGTAGCCTCGCCCGGTACCCAGGTTCACGGTGAAGCTTTCGGCGCCGTCGAGCAGGGGCCCCAAGGCTGCCACATGCCCTTCGGCGAGATCGCTGACATGGATGTAGTCCCGCACCCCGGTGCCGTCGGGCGTGTCGTAGTCGTTGCCGAACACCTGCAGCCTTTCGCGCCGCCCCACAGCGACCTGGGCCACATAGGGCATGAGGTTGTTGGGAACACCTCGCGGGTCTTCGCCGATCAGTCCGCTCTCGTGCGCGCCCACCGGATTGAAGTAGCGCAGGATGCCACTGCGCCACTGGGCATCGGCCGCGCTGAGGTCGTGCAGGATCTGCTCACCGATCAGCTTGGTCTGGCCGTAGGGGTTGGTGGCCTGCACGGGCGCGTCTTCGCGGATGGGCAATTCGCGAGGCTTGCCATAGACCGTGGCGCTGGAGCTGAACACGATTCGCCGGCAGCCGGATTGGCGCATCGTGTGGCACAGGGTGAGCAAGCCGCCGATGTTGTTGGCGTAGTAGCGCAAGGGTTCCTGGGTCGATTCGCCCACGGCCTTGAAGGCCGCGAAGTGGACCACGGCGTCGGGTCGGTGGCGATCGAAGATCGACTGCAAGGCCACCCCGTCGGTCACGTCGGCCTCTTCGAACACGGGTGCCCGCCCGCTGATGCGCTGCAGCCGTTGCAGCACGTTCGGCGAGCTGTTGCTGAAGTTGTCCAGTCCCACCACCCGATGGCCGGCGGCTTGCAGCGCCAGCCAGGTGTGGGAGGCGATGTAGCCGGTGGCGCCGGTCAAGAGGATGGTGCTCATGGCTGAGGGCTTGGGGTTTCGTCAGGCAAGGTGGCTTCGATGTTCAAGCCTGACGCTCAGCACACACCGCACAAGCCGAGTCCCGTTTCATGAGGATCTCGTTCCACTCCATGCGGCGCGCATCCAGGATCTGAAGTCGCCCTGCCAGGCTGCGCCCGGTGCCGGCCAGAAGCTTGAGCGCCTCAGCGGCCTGCAAGCTGCCGATGATGCCCACCAAGGGCGCGAACACACCCATGGTGGCGCAGCGCACCTCCTCAAAGGTGGACGCCGGCGGAAACACGCAGGCGTAGCAGGGCGCATCGGCAAGTCGGGTGTCGTACACGCTGATCTGCCCATCGAACCCGATGGCCGCACCCGATACGAGTGGCCTGCGATGCGCCACGCAGGCTGCGTTCACGGCCTGGCGCGTGCTGAAGTTGTCGCTGCAGTCCAGCACCACGTCGGCCTGTGCCACAAGCTCGTGCAGCCGAGCGGCGTCTGCTCTTTCCTGAAGGGTTCGGATGCGGGCGCCGGGGTTCATCTCCAGCATGCGATGCCGCGCCGATTCCACCTTGGGCTGTCCCACGCTGGCCTGGCCATGCGCGATCTGGCGCTGCAGGTTGGTCACGTCAACCGTATCGTGGTCGACCAAGGTGATGTGCCCCACGCCTGCGCCGGCCAGGTACAGGGCCACGGGTGAACCCAGGCCACCGGCTCCGATGACCAGCGCACGCGAGGCCAGCAGCCGCGCCTGTCCCTCAACACCGATCTCGGGCAGCAGGATGTGCCGCGAGTAGCGCAGCAGTTCGTCGTCGGTCACCGCGCGGCAGCCCGGCCGGGATCAAGAGTCGGACGCCTGTGCCTTGCGCTCGGTGGCGCTCTTGCTGGCCATCACCGGCTTGCCCTTGAGCTGGTTCAAGGCCTGCTGCAAAGGGAAATCCTCGGCGCTGCCGAACTCGGGCAAAGGCTTGATCTCGTTGTTCTTGCTCATCTCCTCAAGCTTCTTGCGGGCCTCCTCACGCGCCTTTTCGCGGGCCTCGTCTTTGGCCCCGCCACCCTCGCTGAGGTGCTTGTTGAGGTCGGCCTCACGGGTGCGAAGGGCCGCGAACACATTACCGTCGGCGGTTTCATCGAGCCATACATCGGGCACGATGCCTTTGGCCTGGATGCTGCGGCCCTTGGGGGTGTAGTAGCGGGCGGTGGTGATCTTCAGTGCGGTGTCGGCCGAGAGTTGACGCACGGTCTGCACCGAGCCCTTGCCGAAGGTCTGCGCGCCCATGATGGTGGCTCGCTTGTGGTCTTGCAGTGCGCCAGCCACGATCTCGCTGGCCGAGGCCGAGCCCTCATTGACCAGGACGACCAGCGGCACCTTCTTGACCGCATCGGGCAGACGGCGAAGCGGGTCGTTGCCACCACGGCGCAGATAGTGCTCGGGCGTGGCCTTGAAGGTGGCCTTGGAGTCCTGCAGTTGACCGTTGGTGGACACGACCACCACATCCGAGGGCAGGAAGGCGGCCGACATCGCCACGGCCCCCTCGAGCAGGCCGCCCGGGTCGTTTCGCAGGTCGAGCACCAGGCCCTTGAGGTTGGGGTCCTGTTTGTAGAGTTCATCGAGTTTGCGCACGAAATCGTCGACCGTACGATCCTGGAACTGGCTCACGCGTAACCAGGCGTAACCAGGCTCGACCATCTTGGCGCGCACGCTTTGCACGCGGATCTCCTCTCGCACGATCGTGACGGGGAAGCTCCTGCTCTCAGACTTGCGGAAGACGGTGAGAACCACCTTGGTGGCCGGCTCGCCGCGCATGCGCTTGACGGCCTGGTCCATGGTCAGCCCCTTGACGGCGGTGTCGTCGATGCGGGTGATGAGGTCGCCGCTCTTCAAGCCTGCGCGAAAGGCCGGTGAGCCTTCGATGGGCGAGACGACCTTGACCACGCCGTCTTCCATGCCGATTTCGATGCCCACGCCGACGAACTTGCCGCTGGTGCCTTCGCGGAATTCCTTGAAGCTCTTCTTGTCGAAATACTGGCTGTGGGGATCGAGCCCCGCGACCATGCCCGATATCGCGTCGGTGATGAGCTTCTTCTCATCGACCGCTTCAACATAGTCGCTCTTGACGATGCCAAAGACCGCAGCGAGCTGTTGCAGCTCTTCCAGGGGCAGGGGCGAGAAGGCGCTGCGCGCATAGGCCGAAAACTGCAGCGTGGTCAGTGCACCGGCCAATGCACCGATGGCCACCAGGCCGGCAACCTTGAATTTGGAGCCCATGTTCAATCCGATCCCGCGATTTCGCGATTCTCCAGGGATGCCCTGATTCTAGGGACTTGCAAGGGTTTTGAGGCGCCAGGGCGCGCCGAGTTCCTGACCAGGTTCAGGCGACCCGAGGAAAGGTCACCACATGGTCCATCTGCAGCCGGATGCCGATCCATTCACCCAGGTGGTGGTCGTGGTGGCTGGGCACGTGGGTCATGACCTGCTCGCCCGTGGGCAGGCGTAGGGTGTAGAGGAATTCCGAGCCGCGGAAGGCCTTGCGTTCGATCCGACCCTTCACCGGGCTGTCGTCGTCGTGGATGATGTCGTCGGCGCGCAGCAGCACATCACACTGGCCATCGGGGTAGACGCCAGGGGGCGGGCACTCGTTGGGGTTGTCGATCTCGCCCAGCGGTGTGTGCACGCAGGGGCCATGCGCGCACATGACGATCTGGGCCGGGGTGAACACCGCATGACCGATGAACTCGGCGACGAATCGGGTGGCCGGGCGGTGATAAAGCTCGTAAGGGCTGTCCCACTGCTCGAGCCGCCCCTGGTGCATCACACCGATCACATCGCCCAGGGCGAAGGCTTCCTGCTGATCGTGTGTCACAAACAGCGCGGTGGTGCCGGTCTGCTTGAGGATGGTGCGCAGGTCGTGGGCCAGGCGCTCGCGCAGGTCCACATCCAGGCTTGAGAAAGGCTCGTCCAGGAGCAGCAGTTGTGGCCGCGGGGCCAGGGCACGCGCCAGCGCGATGCGCTGCTGCTGTCCGCCGGACAACTGGTGCGGGGCGCGCTGGGCCGCGTGCGCCAGGCCCACCACATCCAACAGCTCGGCCACCCGCGCCTTGCGCGCCGCGGCGCTCAGGTGTTTGATGCCAAAGGCGATGTTGTCGGCCACGCTGAGGTGGGGAAACAAGGCGTAGTCCTGGAACACCATGCCGATCTGTCGGTCCTCTGGCGCGATGTGCAGGCCGGGGCCGCTGAGCAGGCGATCCGTGATCCAGATGGTCCCTTCGCTGGGCCGTTCCAGGCCGGCGATGGCGCGCAGCAGGCTGGTCTTGCCGCAGCCCGAAGGCCCGATGAGCACGCCGATCTGTCCGGTGGTCAGGCTCAGTGTGACGCGGTCGGCCGCTGCTCGGGTGGCGCCGGGGTAATGCAGACTGACGTGTTCGACCTTGAGGAACATGCGCCTATGATACGGGGACTCGTGCAAATGCAAACAATTCCCATTCAGTGCGAACGATCCGTCTGTTGACCGCGGTGCTGTGTGCCGCCTTGGCCCTGCCGGTTCTGGGGGTGTTGGGGTCGTGGCTGGGGGCCGATGCCCAGGCTTGGGCGACCCTGTCACACCAGTGGAACACCGTGTTGCCCGGCTATGCGCTGAACTCGGCCTTGCTCGTTTGCTGGGTGGCCCTGGGGGTAACCTTGGTGGGCGCGGGGGCCGCCGCTGCGGTGTCGCTCTTTGAGTTCCCCGGACGGCGCCTGTTCGAATGGGCACTGCTGCTGCCGCTGGCGATTCCCGCCTATGTCCTGGCCTACGTGTACACGGACGCCCTTCAGTTCAGCGGGCCGCTGCAAGCGATGTTGCGCTCGGCCTTCGACCTGGAAGGTGCGCTGTGGCCCGATGTGCGAAGCTTGCCGGCGGCGGTGGTGCTGTTCACCTTGGCCCTGTATCCCTATGTATACCTGCTCACCCGCACGGCCCTTTCCGAACGGGGCGTGCAGATGATGGAGGCCGCGCGCCTGTTGGGCGCGGGCTTTTGGCGGCGGGTGGGTGAGGTGGCGCTGCCCCTGGCGCGTCCGGCCATCGTGGCGGGTGTGGCCCTGGCCCTCATGGAAACGCTGGCGGATTACGGGGTGAGTGCCTTCTTCGGCTTGGATACCTTCGCCACCGGCATCTACAAGGCCTGGCTGGCCATGAACGACAGGGTGGCAGCCGCGCAGTTGGCCGGCCTGCTTCTGGTGGTGGTGGCGCTGCTGCTGTGGATGGAGCGGCGCGCGCAGGCGCGGCTGCGCTTTGCCGGCACGCGTCAGGGGCCAATGGGTTCACAGGACGCGCGTCCGCTGGTGTTGCGCGGTGGCTTGTCGGCCTTGGCCTTCGCCCTGTGCGCGCTGCCGGTGTTGCTGGGCTTCGTGCTGCCGGTGCTGCTGCTGGTGCGGCTGCTGTGGCAGGAAATTCGGTTTTCAGAACTGGGATTGCCGCTGGCGGCGTTCGGTGATTGGGCCTGGGCCAGCTTCCGCCTGGCCGCCCTGGCCGCCCTGATGGCCACCGCCTTGGCGCTGTGGCTGGCCTTCCTGAACCGGCTGAACCGCCGTGCCGTGCGCGCACCCCTGGACCGTGTGGCGCAGTGGGGCCTGGGCATGGGCGCCCGCGTGGTGGGCTTGGGCTATGCGGTGCCGGGTGGCGTGATTGCCGTTGGCATCCTGCTGCCCTTGGCCTGGGTGCAGACGGTGGTACCGCAGTGGGGTGTGCCGGCCCTGTTCACCGGTACCGCCTTGGGTTTGATGCTGGCCTATCTGGTGCGCTTTTCCGCCGTGGCGCTGCAGTCGGTGGAGTCGGGCTACGCGCGCGTACCAGCGGCGGTGGACGACACGGCGCGCATGCTGGGTGCGCGGCCCTGGCGGGTGTTGAGTGAACTGCATTTGCCGCTGCTGCGCCGCAGTGCCCTGGCCGCGCTGCTGCTGGTGTTCGTCGATGTGATGAAGGAACTGCCGGCCACCCTGGTGCTGCGGCCCTTCAATGCCGACACCCTGGCGGTGGTGGCCTTCAATCTGGCGCGTGATGAGCGCTTGGGCGAGGCGGCGCTGCCCAGCTTGGCGATCGTGCTCGTGGGCCTGGTGCCGGTGGTGATGCTGTCGCGTGCCCTGCGCACGGGCGAGTCGGGCTGAGGCGACCAGCCGATTACCCGGCGGCGCCCAGCAGCGTGGCCACCAAGGTGTCGACCGCTTTGGCTTCAGCGGCTGGCGTGAACAGGCCGGCTCGTTCGGCGCATTGCCGATGCAGCGTGGCACGGAATTCAGCGTCGCACTGAAAGCGGCGAAGGGCAGCCGCGAGACCGGCCGCGTCGCCCACTTCAAAGTACCCGGCATAGTCGCCGCCCAACATCCCCAGGTTGCCGGCCATGCGACTGGCCAGCACGGGTGTGCCGCTGCACACGGCTTCCATGATCACATGGGCGCCGCCCTCGGAGCGGCTGGTGTGCACCAGCACATGGGCGCGTTGGATGCGCTCCCGCGTCTGCCGGTGCGTGCAGGCGCCCAGCCAGCGGTAGTGGGGTGCAGCCGCTTCGGTGGCGCGGGCTTCGAATTCGAAGCGGGGGTCGAGTGCGGCGCCCAGGTGGGCGATGCGGATCGGTGGTGTGTCTGCCAGCGCTGCGCCCGCGTCGATCAACCGCGCGGCCTGCTGCAAGGTGCTCGGGTCCTTCTCTTCACGAAGGTGCCCCACCATCACCGCGCGCAGCGCATGGCGCAGCGGGTCCGACTTGAGCAGGGTCATTCGTGTGGTGGTGGACTGGAAGATCACCTGTGCCTTGTGCCGATGGTCGGCCGGCAAGTCCTGAAGGGCGTGGTCCTGCAGCACCACGACGGCCTGGGCCGCCTCCAGCGAGCGCTGCACGGCGCGGGCAGCTGGCCCATCGTCGCCGGGCAGGTCCCGGTACAGGTCGGTTCCGGTGAGCACCACCGCCAAGCCCCGCGCGCCGCGCTGGCGGTGCCAGGCCTCGATCGACGCCTGGGAGCGTCGGGCGTGCAGGGCGATCATGGCCCTCGCACGCAAGGCCAGCGCGCTGGCCTGTTCCTCAGACCGAGCCGAGGCCTGCGACCCGAACCGCTGCGCACGACCGGCGGGCCACACGTCCATCAAGACCACCGTATGCTTGGCGGCCAGGTGCTGCGCCCAGCGCTGCGCCGTGCGCCAGTTCCCGTTGTTCGCTTCCGCCCAGGCAGGGGTGACGATCACCACCACCGGTTTGGCCAAGCCCGGATCCATGCGGCCCCTAGCTACTGACATGAGTGGATTTCCCGACAGCGCCTCTGCCCTGGCGCACGCCCTTCAGCACAGCCGTCACAGAACCCTGGCCCTGATGGAGGCCTGGTGCCGGGCCTTGCCTGGCCTGCGCGTACCGCTCGAGCCGCAATTGAATCTGCCCTTGTGGGAATGGGGACATGTGGGGTGGTTTCAGACGTGGTGGATCGGCCGCAACCGTCAACGTGCGCTTGGCCTGGGCTGCGACCCCGATCACGAGCGCCTGCCGCCCGCATGGGCTGAGGCTGACGACTGCTTCAATTCGAGCACAGTGGCGCATGCCCGACGGTGGCAGCTGGAATTGCCCACCTTGGCGCAGACGAAGGCGGAGTTGCAGCGAGGCCTGTCCGAAACCCTGGACTTGCTGGATCGCGCAGCGCGCTCGGGGGATGACCTGTACTTCTGGCAACTGGTGCTGGCGCATGAGGATATGCATCAGGAAGCCGCGCTGTACATGGCCCAGACCATCGGCCTGCCAATGCCCGAGCCTTGGGTGCAGGGGCATGGGGTGACGGCCGGCGGGTGCGGCCGGCGCCGGCTCGAGATTCCGGCGCAAACCCTGCGCATCGGTCATGAGCCGGCCGACCGTTGCTTTGCCTTCGACAACGAATGCCAGGCTCATGAAGTGAGCCTGCCTGCTTTCGAGATCGATGCGGTACCGACCACCTGGGGCGAGTACCTCGCCTTCACGCAGGACACGGGGCACCCCTTGCCGCCCGCGGTGCGTTGGGTCGATGGGCAAGCCCTTGTGCGCCGCTTCGAGTCGTGGCGAGCGGTGGACTTGGATTTGCCGGCCAGCTTCCTTGGCGCCAAGGATGCACAGGCCTGGTGCGATTGGGCCGGCCGCGCGCTGCCCACCGAAGCCCAGTGGGAGTGCGCGGCTCGCACCCATGAGGGCTTCCAATGGGGCAATGTGTGGGAATGGACGGCCAGCACCTTCGAGCCTTATCCGGGCTTCGTGCCTCACCCTTACACCGACTACTCGGCGCCTTGGTTTGGCACGCACCGGGTACTGCGTGGCGCAAGCGAATTCACCTCGGCTCGGCTCCTGAGCCGGAGCTACCGCAACTTCTTCCTGCCTGAGCGCACTGACGTACCGGCCGGTTTTCGTACGGTGGCGCGCGCCTAGGCGCGCGGCATCAGGCATCGGCCCAGAACACGGCAAACCGTCGGGCTTCATCGGTCCAATGCCGCGGGGTGTGAAAGCCTGCGCTTTGCAAGAGGCTGGTGAATCCGTCGATCGTCCACTTGCACGAGTTTTCGGTGTGCAGGCTATGGCCGGCCATGAAGCGGCGTGAACGCGCCTGTCCGGATTCGTCTTGCCAGTTCACCGTGAGCGAGCGACGCGCCTGCAGGTGCATTTCGATTCGCTGCAGCGAGGGGTCGTAGCGCGCCAGGTGGCGCCAGTCCTGCAAGTCAAAGTCTGCCT